>DASYSA010000269.1:0-14226 GCA_036003885.1 Blastocatellia bacterium
CGCAGGGTTCGCTTCGCGCTCAAGTTAATTTTCTGATCGAGGCGCTTTTTTACGATGAAAACACTTAATCGCCTTCCAGCAGTTGTCCTCATCCTTTTCGGGATGCACACGCCGATGTTGATGGCGCAGGACCCGGACAACCGGCGCACGGAATATCGTTTGGAGTTGATCTACACTTATGAAACGAAGGAGTTCATCTTCGGCATAGGCAACTTGAGATTCAAGTCCATCTCTTCGCTAAAGAGGTTCATCGCTGGCCTTCCTCCAGGTTCCACGCTGGAGTGGGCGCCCGGTTGTATCCGCGTTGGAAATGAGCCTCTGCTCTCTTCTGAGGCCGCGCTGAGACACTTTGTCCGATTCTGTGAACGGAAAAGAATCAAATTCATCCTGGTGCGTTCCGGCTAAGCTTCGGACCTGCGACATCTCTAGCAGGGCAATCTTCGCCGATCACGTGATCGAGCCCGATCCACTTCCATCCTGGCTTCTGCGTCCCATCGAGGCCATCAAGAACTTTGTAAAGAAGCTCCCAAGGTAAGAACTACAGAAATTGATACGAACCTTCGACCTGGCCGTGGCTCGAGTGAGTTGCTTTTCGCGCCGTGCTGTCGCAGAATCTCGACCATCCGCATCGCGTTACTCAGAGAGAGGATTGACACATGAGCAAAGCGAAGGCCGAGGCGACAACAGGGACCGAAGTAGGCTGCACCGCGCCCGATTTCGAGCTTAAGGACGGTGAAGGCCGGGCCTGGCGATTGTCGGATCATCGCTCCAAAGTCGTTGCGATGATCTTCTATCCGAGAGACGAGACGCCGGTTTGCACCAGGCAAATGTGCAGCATCCGAGACCGCTGGGCCGAGTACGAGGACACCGGCGCCGAAGTCGTGGCAATTTCGATTGGTTCAGTCGAATCCCATAAGAAATTTGCCAAACATCACAACCTGCCTCAGCGACTGCTTTCCGACGAAGACTGTGAGGTTGCCCGGGCTTTCAACGTAAAATCATTCCTGGGAGGGGCCCAGCGTGCCGTCATCGTGATAGATCCCGCGGGCGTGATTCACTTTCGCAAGACGGTGCTGCCGATCTTTCGCCCGAGCGACGACCTGGTGCTCGCCGCTATCAGGTCGGCCGGGGAAATGTGAGGAATATGTCGTTGATCGACAGGCCGATGGGTGCCGCGAAACGAGTCGAAGTCGCGCCCTGATTGTACCACTGAGCCAGCACAACGCTTCAAATCCTTGAGACTTAGATTTAGGGCCTTGGTCGATCCCAGGTCACGGTTCGACAACAGCCTCTCGCGGGTGCATCACGATTTTGGGCTAGCCACCAAGGGATTGACCGTCGCAAAACAATTGCTTTACCGAAAAGTATCTCATTAACGCCTCACTTCAGTGAGGTCCCCAACCGGGCGGATTCCCCAACCGTTTCGACGGTTTCCCGTCTCGTGTTCGTCTTGCAACTTCAAAGTCTCCGGAATCCATGAGCGCAAACCGTTGAAACGGTTCAGGGGGATTTCGCGGAGGCAAGAGCACCTCACTGAAGTGATGTGTTAATGAGAACCGAAGTTCCCGCGATCCTTGAGGTCCCCACTTCTAATCGCAGCCAAAATAGTGCAGAGCACCAGCCTCTCGCGCGGGTTCTTGAAACCGTCGGGGTTTCGTGTATAATGCGGCGGCAGGGAAGGGTAATCCGCACAGCGTCCGATATTGATTAATACTGAGGCCTTATTCTTCGATCAAGGAGGGAGCTATGAAGCATCTACTCTGGGTGGTCGGACTGATTGCCCTGGCGCCGGGACTCTGGTTCTTCAACCTCTTCAATAAGTCGGCGGAGAATCAGAACACTCACTACCTGATTTATGCGGGTCTCTGCTTTCTGATTACGCTTGTCTGTTTAGCCATCTTCTTCTTCAAGAAATTCAGGGAAGAAGGGAACCAGGACATCAGCATCACGAAATTCTGATTGGCTCGTTACGTACGCATTTGTCGTTTAGCGTTTCTCGTTAGGCTCAGATCGCGAGCGTCCTAACGCGAAGCGCAAAACGCTTTATGTCAGACTCCTCGCAGTCAGGGCAATTTTTTCTACACCTTTTTGTAAGGCTTCGAGCGAGTTGGCATACGAGATTCGGAGGTAGCCCTCAGCGCCGAAGGCGGCGCCATCCGTTACCACTACGCGTGCCGTGTCGAGCAGCAACTTCGCGAACTCACCCGAGGTCTTTATTCGCCCGCCCAACAGTCCCGTCACCTTAGGGAAGACATAAAACGCTCCTTCGGGCATGGCACACTCGATTCCCTCAATGTCGTTCAGCACTGGAACGATCCAGTCGCGGCGTCGTTTGTATTCGGCGACCATGAGATTGACCGCGTCGGGTGGCGCGGTTGCCGCCTCGATCGCCGCTTTTTGAGAGATCGAAGGTGCGTTCGAAGTCGAGTGGCTCTGCACCTTGAGCATGCCCTGAATCCAGGGCGCCGGTCCAAGTGCGTATCCCACTCGCCAGCCGGTCATTGCGAAGGTTTTGGAGAATGAGCCGGAGATCATCAGTCGAGAGCGCAGTTCGGCGGAGAGTTGGCCCGCAGTGAATGGAGCTGCAGGTGGATGGGCGAAGTACAGGTAGCACTCGTCGCTCAGCACCCACACGTCGCGTTCGGCGGCGGCCTCAACGATCTTGCGAAACTCATCGGGAGGGATGACTCTTCCGGTCGGGTTGTTGGGTGAGTTGATGATCAACAGTCGGCTGCGTGGCGTTATCGCATCGCGCACCATGTCGGCTGTGAGCACAAACTCTGTGGGAGCGGTCTCGATGAAGACGGGCCTTGCCCGCAAGAATCTGGCTATTTCGGGAAACGTGACCCAATACGGGGACGGGATCAGGACGTCGTCTCCGGCGTTCACCAGCGCTGCGATCGCGTTGAAGATGCCTTGTTTGCCGCCGACCGTCACAATCGATTCAGAAGCCTTGTAGTCGACGTTGAAGTCGCGCCGCATAAGGTCCAGGATGGCAGATTTGAGTGGGGCAATGCCGCCGGTCGAGGTATAGCGGGTAAAGTTTTCTTCTATGGCGCGGCAAGCGGCGTCTTTCACGTTTCGTGGGGTCGGGAAGTCAGGCTCGCCGGCGCCCATGTCGACAATCTCGACGCCTTCGGCTCGCAGCCGTTCTGCTTCCATCAACACGGCTGCAGTGGCGGAGACGCTCACGTCGGCAACGTATTCCGATTCCTTAAAGATCCCTTCGCTGATCCGCTGCTTGGTCATAAACCCCCGTTTCGCGTTTCGCGTTCCGCGTTTTGCGTTCAGCTCACATTCTGGCCTTGCTGACCAAAAAAACGCTAAACGCAAAACGCTAAACGTTTTTTTCTCTCATCCGCTGCTCCACTAATGGCGGGACCAGGTCTGTGATCGAGCCTCCAAGCTTGAAGACCTCTTTGATCAAGCGCGAGCTGACATACGAGTAAGCTTCACCCGCCATCAGGAAAACTGTTTCGACCTCGGGCTCCAGCCGTCGATTCATCAACGCCATCTGAAGCTCATACTCGTAGTCCGAAATAGCCCGGATTCCGCGAACAATGACCTGAGCGCCCTGCGCGACTGCGTAATGCACCAACAGGCCTTCGAAGGTCGCGACCGTCACGTTAGGCCATTGCGTCACGGCTTCGATCATCTCAACGCGCTCCTGGACCGAAAACATTGGTTGCTTCTCGAGATTGACCAGAATGGCCACGACAACCTCGTCGAATAGCTTGGCCGAGCGCTCAATGATGTCCAGGTGTCCGTTGGTAAGGGGGTCGAATGTCCCCGGATAGATTGCGCGACGAGTCACCTCTCATCTCCTCGGGTTGGGAAGAAAAATCGTTTCGCGTTTCGCGTTTTGCGTTCCGCGTTCGAGCTTACCAGCGGAAACGCGAAACGACAAACGCGGAACGCGAAACGCGAAACGTTCTACCCTCGGGCATAAAAAGCCAAAGCGGACTCTCCCTGTCTTACATCCCGATACATTTTCACCTCGCCATATTCCTCTCGTGGGGGATCCTTCGCTCGATGCTCGACAACCACGATCCCACCATCCGCGACCAGACCAGATTTGCCAAGCGTCTCCATGACCTGTGGGTAGATCTCGGAAGCGTAGGGCGGATCGAAGAAGATAATGTCGAACTGTTGTTGATTCTCATGGAGCCGGTTCAGGGCCGACAGAGCGTCGCGATTCAAGATAATCATATGGTCTATGCCCAGCGCTGCGAGATTGGCTTCGATTGCCGAACAGGCATGCCGGGATTTTTCGATGAAAGTCGCCGCACTCGCGCCCCGACTGAGAGCTTCTATGCCGACGGCGCCCGATCCTGCGCAGATGTCCAGGAACCTGCTGTCCGCGATCCGAGGCGCAAGTATATTGAACAGCGTCTCCCGCAGGCGATCGGATGTCGGGCGCACTCGAAGCCCGTCAACAGATCGCAACCGCCTGCCGCCATATGTCCCGCCGATGACTCTCACGTACGTGTGATGATAGATAATTGAGAGACCCAATTCCAGGATAAGAGAGGTCAGAAGTCAGAGGTCAGAAGTCAGAGATCAGAAGTCAGAGGTCAGAAGTCTTATCTATCCGCGACTGGTTGTTGACTTTGTCCCGGCTAATACGCAGAATCAGAGAAAGCTTCAAGAAATTAATCTGTTGCGCGGGGTGATATGAAGGCGAGAGTTCTTACGAGTGCGATCGTTCTGTTGTGTGCGGCACTGATGGTCCTTGCCGCGCAGCAACGGGCCGGCACACTCAAGGGAAAGATCGAAAACGAGAAGGGCAAGCCGATTGCCGGCGCCGAAGTAAGGGCGATGGGTACCCGCGCCCGCACAACCAAAGAGACCAGGACCGACCAGTCGGGGAACTACTCCTTTGAGCTGGAGCCGGACGAATATGTGGTGAGCTTCGACGCCGAGGGTTTTCAGGGCGGGACGCTGCGCGAGATGCATCAGGTTGAAGAGGGAAAAGAAACTCAGATCAAGACCATTCAGTTGCAGAAAGCCCGGCACACATCACTCGTTCGCGGTGCGGTCTTCGACTCCAGAGGGGCTTCGCTTGCCGGGGTCCGCGTGAAGCTGATGCGCATTCCGAGCGTCGAGCAGCAGAAGGAGGGAAAGCGGGTTCAATCTCTTACTCGGGAATACACGACCAACAACCGAGGCGAGTTCGCGTTTCGCCTGCCTTCTCTCCGATCCCGCTATCAGCTCACCGCGACTCTCGAGGGTTACAAGCCTGAGACGAAGATCGTCGAAGTTAGCGAGAACGAGGCGGCACCGGTCGCTTTCTCGCTTGAGCCATTGAAGAACCCATCGTGATGTGACTCGATCAGGAGTCCACTTGGTTGCAGAACGCAAGAAGTCAGGGACGTCAGGCGCTCACACGGGAGCGGGCGACGTTGATCCGTCTGAACAGACGAAAGACCGAAGGCCCGACTTTTTGACTGCCCGCCAGCTTGCTGAGGCCCTGCAGATCAGTGAAGCAACCGTTCATCGGCTACGCCGGGCAGGCCGAATTCCGGCACTACAGCTGACTGATAAGCTGATTCGATTCAACCTGCGAGATGTCACTCGGGCATTGCGGCCAAAGGACGGGCATACGCGGACTGAAACTGGAGAGAGTCAGCAATCAGATGAAGAAGAGAGCCCGCAGCTCTCCTTTCAAGATCTCTACTCGGAATTTCAGAAGTAAAGCACACCAGCTCAGTCTAGTGTGGCCTTCAAGGCTGAAGCCTTATCTCACCTGCGTGCCGAATGTTGCGGCCCGGGCATGCGCACCTCCAGGTCATCAAGCTGAAATAATTCGAGTGAGATCGTCCAGCAGCGTGCGAGCAATCGCGTCGCGGCCTGAACGGGCCAGCGACAGGACTTGTGCTTGTTCAGTTCTGAAGACAGCCGCTTTCGATGTCCCGGCGATTGCAAAGAAGGGCGAGTCGGATGACAGCAGCTTGGGCGCTACGCTCACACGAACTTTTCCTTGCCAGATTCGCGCGCGCCCGACCAATCGAACGACCCGGCCTCTTGCTCGCGCCTCCCTGATCAACGTCTCGGTTTCGGGACCAATGCCCAGGCGGGATACTTCAGCCAGTTTAGTCTCCGCGCCCATTAGCGCCTTTGCGAGGATGAGGATCTTGCAAGCCGTGTCCCATCCTCTGATGTCCATTGAAGGGTCGGGCTCAGCGATGCCATCGACTTGAGCGCGAGCGAGCGCCTTTTCGAATGAGATCCCCCCATCCTGCATCTCCGTAAGAATGTAGTTCGTCGTTCCGTTCAGCACGCCTCGAATCTCGAGGACGGGTTCGATCGCAAGGTCGTCGGGTATTGGAACCCCGGTTGTGCCGGTGTAGGCGATTTGTGACTCTCCAACCTCGGCAGCCTTTCTGAGGGCGTCGAAACCATGCACGAGCGGGCCTTTGTCCGCGGTTACGACGTTGATCCCCAGCCCCAGAGCCTCCTCGATCAGAGCAAGCGCAGGCTGACCGTCGACGAGATTTGTGGGCAAGGACTCGACGAGTGCGCGCGCGCCGAAGGTCCGGAGCGAAGCAACAAACTCTCGCATGTTGGCAATGCTGTTAGAGGAGAACTCGATCACACTGCCGCCGGCTTGTTTATGAGCGAGAAGCTTGCGGAGGTCTTCAGAGGAATCGAGCAGAACACCGCCCGTGGAGTCGGCAACGCCGCGGATGCGTATCTCTAAGTTCTTCTTCCGAGACTCCCCGATATGGTAGGCGAAAGAGCGCCCCACGTTGCCAAGTCCAAGGAGCGCAATGTCGACCAAAGCAGTTTTCAGTTTTCGGTTTTCAGTTTCCAGTTGTCAGCCAAAAGGGTAGACGAACAGTTTTTAGTTTTCGGTTTTCAGTTTTCAGCGAAAACGATAAGGGTCCACACGAGTGCTTACCTATCGGCGCTGAAAACTAAAAACTGCAAAACTGAAAACTGCTTATCCTGCGGGCAGTAATCCCTTCACGTCGCGGACGACTCTGGCCACCTCTTCCTGATCTCCGAATGCCATCATGAAGAACTTGTAGCCGTTGTGAAAACAGACCAGGCCGTTTCCAAAAAGCCAGATACTCGAAAGGAGAGGATTGCCGCCCAATACAAGGCTGATCGGGAAACCGGTGACGGCCCCCCCCATTACAGCTTCATAGACCAACCCCGCTCCCGCCGCAACGCTGAAGGCTCCGAGCAGCGGTGCACCAACGTATTTGGCCGCGTCACGCTGGAATTTAACCCGCCCCGCTTCGGCTTCAGTCAGCTTTCCGTCTCGCAGCAACTCTTCCTGGCGTTTCAGGTAGACTTCGTATTTCTCTGATAGCTTTCTTAACCCGTACGGCACGATCGCCGAGTGGAACAGCCAGCTGCCCGCCCCTCCTGCGCCAAGCAGCGTCACATCGAGAGCCGAGAACGCGGAGCCTGCCCTTGTTCCAGCCACGAACGCGAGCGATACAATCGCCGCCTTGCCGGGATTCTCCTTTGCCCACGTACGCGCCTTGGAAAGGGCGCTGAGTACCGAAGACGGAAGACGAGCTGCGGAAGCGCTCGAGCGCGCGGCCCCACTGGCGTTCTCATAAAAGCGCCGGGCATCGCCATACAAATCGGATGCGGTCGCCTTGACATCGCTCGCGACCTCGGCGGCCTTCTCCTTAGCGCCTGAGTTTTGTGCTGCTTCGTCGATCGTCTCCCCGACCTTGCGCGCGCTATCAGTCACGCGCTCGCTGATCTTATGGTCCCGGTCGATACGCGAAATCTCTTCGCGCGCTGCGTCGATCCCGGAGGACGCTGCGTCAACGCCTTTGCGAAGGGCATCGGTGGCCGCCTTCGTTCCCTGGTCGAGCTTCGAAGTGATTTTGTACTTCTCATCAAGATCGCGCGCAGTCTGCTCGGCGCGCCGCCTCAACTCATCAAGCTTTCCTGGCATCTGTGAACTCCTTGCCTCTATCTTACTCCCACGTATGGTGATCGACTACCAAAGAGTGATACGAGTTTGGGTGAGTTGCTGTTCCTTGGTACGGATCAGATCGACGCTTCCGGGGGTCTCTTCAACGTCAGTTTTCCCGAACCGGTACCGGCCTGCGGTTCTCGTCGACCGCGACATAGACGACCTCGGCTTCAGTTACCAGAGCGCGCTGGGTCGGGTGGCTGATGCGGTCGGCTTCGACAATTACCTTGACGGTGATCGAGGTGCGGCCGATTCGAACCAGATCGGTGTAAAAGCTGACCAGATCGCCGACGAACACGGGAGCCACGAAGACGACTTCATGCATAGCTTTGGTGACGATTTTTTTGAGCGTGTGCTTGCGAGCCTCGATCGCTGCGGCTATGTCGATGTAGCTGAGTATCACCCCGCCGAAGATTGTGCCGTGAGCGTTGGTGTCCTTGGGCATCAACACGACTCTAATGGCGGGATCTAAAGCCGGCCCATCTTCGGCATTGTCAGATTCGCTCATAGCCGAGTCAGCCTAGCCCGGCCTGTCGATCAGTGTCAAACCGATCCAACTTTCAATTGCACTGAGCGCGCTCACCATCCAGACGATTCGAATTTCGAATTTCGCATTTCCTTTGATCCTCATATCGCGGAGTGGTAGTTTTGCGCTCATGGAGGAGCAGAAGGTAGCTGCGGGAGGCGTTGTGATTGAGACCGATAGCGCAGGTACGAGTCGCGTCCTGCTCGTGCACAGGCCGGCCTACGACGATTGGTCGTTTCCCAAAGGCAAGGCCGAGCCGGGCGAGACAATAGAACAGACGGCGCTACGGGAGGTCAAAGAAGAGACGGGGCTCGCATGTCGCATAATCCGTGAACTGGGTTCGACGCGATACGAATACCGCTCGCGCAGGGGCGCGCTGAGGCCCAAGGTCGTTCACTACTTCCTCATGACCCAGGTCGATGGGGCTATTACGACCGGGGGTGCCGAAGTCGACTTGGCCTCGTGGTTTGACGTCGAAGAGGCGGAACGCCGACTAACCTACGATATTGACCGGGGCCTATTGTCACGGGCCGTCGCCTCTCAGTGATCTTTGAGTCGTAACGTAAAACCTAAAACGGAAAACGTGCTTTGTAATCTCGCGGGCTGAGATAGAATATGCTTGTCTGATTACGGGGAGCATCGGAGGAACGGAATGTCTGATAAGAGACCGATCATCACGCTCACGACAGACTTTGGCGAGGCGGACTACTTCGTCGCTGCGATCAAGGGGGTCATATACTCGATCAATCCATCGGTCGAGATCGTAGACATTACTCATCAGATTCCCCCGCACGACGTCTACGATGCGGCCTTTACGCTGATGTGCTGCTCCGGTGAATTCCCTCGCAACACGGTGCACCTGGTTGTTGTCGACCCGGGGGTCGGATCCACCAGGCGGCCGATCATGGTTATGGCCGACGAGCACCAGTTCGTCGGTCCCGACAACGGCGTCTTCAGTTACGTCTATCAGCGGCAGGAGATGCATCGGATCGTTCATCTGACCGAGGGACACTACTTCCGGTCACCCCTCTCGGGTACGTTTCACGGCAGGGACATCTTTGCCCCCATCGCTGCCTACCTGTCGAAGTCGATCGAATGGCGAATGCTTGGGGAAGAAATAGCCGATCCGGTCCGGTTCAACACCCCGACGCCAACCGTGATTTCCGGAAGACAGATTCGAGGCAGTGTTATTCACATAGATCGCTTTGGCAATGTAATCACGAACATTACCAGAGAAGAACTGCCCGACGAACGCGTACAATCGGGGGCCCGGGTGCGCATCGGAAAGCATGCGACCGAGCGCGTTCTTACGCACTACGCCGAAGCTGCGGGCGACGAACTCTTTGCTTACTTCGGTAGCGCCGGCTTCCTCGAGCTCGCCGTAAACAGACAGTCGGCGGCGCGCATTGTTGAGGCGCGGCGAGGGTTGGAGGTTGAGGTGATTTGCGGGTGAACTCCTGGGTACGCACGCTTCCAGCGTGCTGCCTTTCACACGCCTGCAGGCTGGAAGCCTGCGTACCCAGGAGGAAATTCGAAATTCGAAATGCTTTGACACACGGTCTGGCCTCACATATTCTTTGAGCTTCGATCTCCTCGCGGATAGCTGTCAACGTTTCAGCGACACCCAACGAAAGGAATACTCCGAAGATGTCGAGGGAAGCCAATGTCGCCAGGGCCGGTCTGGAGGGCATAGTAGCCGCACAGTCTCGCATCAGCGATGTGAATGGCCAGGAGGGTTGGCTCATCTATTGCGGGTACGATATTCACGATCTCGCCGACCACGCAACCTTCGAAGAGGTCATCTATCTCCTGTGGAACGGTCGACTGCCGAACCGCGACGAGCTGGCTCAACTCAAACAACAACTCAGCAAAGAAATGAACCTGCCGGCGGGCATTCATCAATTGATCGCATCAATTCCAAAAGATGCGAATCCTATGGATATGCTGCGCACCGTCGTTTCCGCTCTGTCGCTCTATGATCCTGACGGCGGGGACATGTCGACTGAGGCGAACCTGCGCAAAGCCATTAAACTGACCGCAAAATTCCCGACGATAGTGACGACCTTCCAGCGTGTTCGCAACGGGCTCGAGCCGGTTGAGCCCCGGCCGGATCTCTCCATCGCGGCGAACTTCCTCTATACGCTGCGTGATGAAGTGCCGGATGAGATCTCGACTCGCACAATGGACGTCGCGCTTGTGCTTCACGCCGACCACGAGTTGAACGCGTCTACGTTCGCCGCCCGGGTTACGGCGGCGACGCTGTCGGACATGTATTCGGCGATCGTGTCGGCTATCGGAACGCTGAAAGGGCCGCTCCACGGAGGGGCCAATGAAGGTGTCATCAAGAACCTGTTAGAGATAGGCAGCGTCGAGAATGTTGAGGCGTGGACCTTGCAGGCCCTCGCCCAGAAGAAGAAGATCATGGGTTTCGGCCATCGCGTCTATCACACTGAAGATCCGCGTGCGACTCATCTCCGCGAGATGTCGCGCCAACTGGGCGAGCGAACCGGAGAGAAGAAGTGGTACGAGATGTCGGTGAAGATGGAAGAGGTGATGATGCGTGAGAAGAAGCTCAATTCGAATGTCGATTTCTATTCGGCTTCGACATACTACGCCCTTGGCATCCCCACCGATCTGTTTACCCCTATCTTCGCATGTAGCCGAATCTCGGGATGGACGGCTCACGTCCTGGAGCAGTATGCGAACAATCGCCTGATCCGTCCTCGCGCGGAGTACGTCGGCCCTCGCGATCTGAAATACCGGCCAATCGAGCAGCGCTAAACCAGTCACTTGTCATCGGTCACTCGTCATCTGTCAAGTCGCATTCGGTCCGCGTGACGGAGCTAGCCAATGACAAATGACAAATGACCAATGACAAAATCGATTCACTCCTTCACGGCGTAGACTCGAACACTCGCGGCATAATCGTTGACATTGGCCTCCCTAAGCATGTCAGCCAGTCGTCTCCGCGCTCCGGCGCCCTCGGAGGTCGTCGACTGAGGCGAGCAACAACCGGTCGCAACTACCGGCAACTCGCTTGATGCTCCCGCCGTTGTAGAACAGGTCCCCCCGTCCTCAGTTTCAATTTTGGCGTAAGCGTTCAGGTCGGACCTGGTGTCGACGACTTCAACATGAGCGAAGCCCGACTCAAGCAGGGTATTTCGGTACTCGTCGATCAGCACTGCGCCCGCTATGCAACCGGCATAAGCGAGCAGGTCGTTCGCTATCGCGGCGGGAAGCGGTTGTTTGAGGGCGATGTCGCTGACCGCCAGCCGGCCGCCCGGCTTTAGAACGCGTGCAATCTCCTGCATCACCGCCCGCTTGTCCGGAGCCAGATTGATAACGCAGTTGCTGATGACGCAATCAACCGAAGCGTCCGCCAGCGGGATCTTGTCGATAGTTGCAAGGTGAAACTCGACGTTCTCGTAAGGTGTGCCGTCGACCCCCTTTTCCGCGTTGCGCCGCGCCAGGGCTATCATCTCCTGTGTCATGTCTATGCCGATGGCTCGACCCTCGGGACCGACTTTAGCGGCCGCGAGGAACACGTCCAGGCCGCCGCCTGAGCCGAGATCGACGACCGTCTCTCCAGGCCTCAGATTGGCGTACGCCGTGGGATTTCCGCACGACAGACCCATGTTTGCCTCGGCTGGAATCGATGTGAGTTCTTCGGGTGAATATCCGAATGCTTCGGCCACCGCTCTGACACCTGAGTGTTCGCTCGACAGGCCGCTGCCGGCTATCGAACCATATCTGTCCCGTACGACTTCTTCGATCCTGTTTGACATCAGCTTATCTCCTTTGCGTTTCCGTGATTGACTGTCCGGCAGAGTTGCTCTGCATTGATCCGTTGCTCTCGTGAAGGCTCGGAGCCCGGTAGATATCCAATCGCATGACCGCGGCCGTTGCCGGGCAGGCGCCCTGAAATTCGACTGAGCACTGAACTGCAGCGGGCGCTTCGGCGCGACTGATCGTCTGAAATCCAAAGCGCTCAAAGAAGGTCGCTGCGGTTGTCGTCAGAAGCAGCACGCTCTCTATCGCATCAGCGCGCGCGGTGGCGATTTGCTGAGCGACGAGCCTCCGGGCAAGCCCCATGCCGCGATGCCGCTCATCGACCGCGACCGATCTCAAGAGGGCTGTCGCGCCATATCTCTCAAGCCCGGCGCAAGCGGCCAGAGACCCTTCTTGGAAGGCCAGGAGGAAATTGTCGATGTGTGCCTCGACTCCGGCGACCGGGAGTCCCGAAGCAATCAGAAGCTCGACAACTTTCGGCAAATCAGCAAGGCTCGCAGCACGAAAGTTCAATTCCATCATCGCAAATTCCTTCCTGTTTTTCCGCGGTCGGGACGCTGGCCGCTTCAGCTTTCAGGGCTTCACTGAGGAGGCGCAGGGCGACGTGCACCGTCTGTTGATCACCGTCGGGTATCCATCGCATTACGCGGCCCGAGTGTTCGTTGAGAGCTTGATTCAATTCGGCGTAGCGGGCCTCTCCTGCGGGCGATAGCGAGATGTTGATGGTGCGACGGTCGATGTCGCTGGGGCTCTTGAGAAGGAGTCCGGCGCGGGCCATCGAGTCAACGGCGCGGCTGGTCCAGCCCTTATCCAGACCCAACCTGCGGCCGAGTTCAGCCAGGGTGAGGGTCCCGCTTCGACCCAGTTCGGTAAGGATGAAACATTGAGTCGAGGTTGTACCGCTACAACAGGCTATGCTGGTTCTCTGCATCTGCAGGTGTAGCCGGGCGACTTCGCGTAATAACATCCCCATAATCCGATTATCCATAAGAGATCCCTCATTCGTTGCTAAGAGCAACGTTCTGCATTGTACGGGCAAGATAGTTCGTTGTCAATAGCAACGATCAGGAAAGGGGGTATTTTTTATGGGAGGGTGGAAGGCTGAGTCTTTCCGGAGAATCAGAACCGGTTGAACTACTCAAACTGGATGGCCGACCGTTCCACTGAGTCCGCGCGTTTCTTCAAGCAGTGCCCGAATTCGGCTAAGGCGACGGCTAAGGCGACCGAGGGCTTCCATCGAGTCGAGCGCCGCATTGATCGCCGGCTCGATGTAAGCGACGTAGGCCGGATTCCCGGCCACCGCGGCCTGATAAGAATACGTGCCGATCGCTTTGAGCATGCGCTGAGCGGTCATCAGCTCGACCTCGGTGCGGAACTCGGCAAGGTCCGATATAGGCACGGAAGAGTCTGCCTTCAACGAAATGAAGTACTCAACCAGCTCCTGCGCGATGCCGCGATCGAGCCCCGTGTACGGGTCTCTGAGCAACGACGCCAGGTCGTAGCTTGCGGGGCCCATTCGAGCATCCTGATGATCGATGATGAACATTTCGCCGCCGTGCATCATCAAATTGCGAGCGTGGTAGTCGCGATGCACCAGTACTCTCGGTCGGGACGAGAGCTCTGAGCACAGAGCCTTGAATTCCTGCTGGACGTCCTGGTTGATCTCGCCCTCCAGTTTCATGCCGAGATAGCGGTTGAAGTAGTTCGCGAAGAAGAAGCCCAGCTCCCACTTCAGCTTCATCTCGTCGAAAGCAAGGCTCGAGCAGATCGAATCCCGGCTAGCCAGCTCAGGTGTCGCTTCCTGAATCCTCACGATCATCCGAATTGCGCGGCGATAGGCTTCCAGGGCCTCACCCTCCGTTCGACCGTCGAGCCAATCCTGTAGCCGTACGTCTCCGGCGTCCTCAAATAGCAGGGCGCCGTTTTGGCCGGAGATCCCCAGTATTCGGGGTGCTGGTAACCCCGACTC
>DASYSA010000270.1:0-4988 GCA_036003885.1 Blastocatellia bacterium
CGGGGGAGAAGCTCTTACGGCTTCGCCGGCTTTCCGATCACTCCGCAGCACCGAGCGCAGGCCGGAAGCGACCCGCCCGAGTTCTTGAGGGTGTGGCGAAACTCGACAAACCGCGCGCTGTTCCAGATATCGGGCAACGACTGCTCGTTCACGTTGCCGACGGGAAAGTTGTAGCAGCGACCGTGAGCCGGGATCACGGTCCCATCGGTCTTGATCATCATCAGCTTCCAGGGATCAGTACAGTTGCGCCCACCCACGAACTCCTGATGATTTTGATAGTATCTCCGCAAAACGGACTGATCGGATGGATCGGGCACAATATCGAGCGGCGGACACTTAGACGCTCGCTCACGCGCGTGCGCCTTCACGCGCTCGATCTCGTCCCAGAGCGCATCCACCGGTATCTGTTCGGGTGCGATGTCGCCGAGGTTGGAACGCACGACTCGAAGATCGCCACCGTACCTTGCGTTATGGATCGTAGCCATCTCTTCGCTGATAAAATTCAGGTGCGAGATGTTAATAGCCGATGGGTCCAGTGGCTCGACTTCGCGAATGAAGTCGAGAATGTGGTCGTAGTTGGCGTCCGTGATCGTAAACGAGAAACGAACATGGGGCTTGGCCTGTCTCATTTGCTGCCTGGCGGCATTGAGACGCTCAACGCCTTGATAGAGCCGGGCGAAAGTTCCTGCCCTTCCTCGAATGCGGTCATGAACTTCGGATGGTCCGTCTACTGAGACTACTATTTCATCTACCCCGATTCGGACAAGTGAATCCGCAAGCCTCGGCAATTGAGAACCGTTGCTTGTAATCTGGCAATAAAATCCCCGGCTCACAATCGCGCGGCAGAAGTCGAGGATCTTCGCGTGGATCAGCGGCTCGGTGAACGCAAGCCCTATCATCGGTCGGGGCCGGAACGCTCTGGCCTGTTCGAGTATATTCTCCAGCGTGCTAATCGCCATGTTTTGTGGGTTGTCGCCTATCAGATTAGCCCAGAAGACGGTCCTATCATCCCCCAACCCGACATCACACATCTTACACTTCAAGTCGCAAAAGTTGTTGATGCACAGCACCAACCACTCGGGTGGAAACCGGCAGCGCCCATCCGTCCGCTCGTAGTCGCTTCCGAGCATGCGGGCGGTCGCCCTCCGATATAGCCGTTCAAGACGATGGTGATCCAAGCCTCGCACCTCTGTATCCTGCCTTCACTGATAGACAACGCTCAGAAGCCGGTTGTCTCTGGTCTCTGATAAGCCAGAAGCTTATGCATCAATCGCAATTCAATTGGGTGATCGTAGATCCGCGAATGATAGCGCCAGGCGCTGACGCCTCGCAGCAGCGCGCGCCACGGACCGGTCAGCTTGATGTCCGTCGCGGTCGGATAATACGCATTCAGCACGCGCTCGAAGTCTCGCACGTAATCGCGGAGGCTGCTGCGTATCCAGGGCATCGTGGTGCTGCGACGTTGCGAAAACTGGTTCCATTCCTCGCTCACCCATTGATCCAGCGTCTCCGGAAATCGGAAGCCTTGCTCTTTGGCGGTATCATAGAGCGCACCAGCAAGCGGCACCGGCGTGTACATATAAAGGATAATCTCACTGGCAGGGTTGACTACCTTGACCTTGCGTATGAACTCAAGCGTCTGCCGTGTGTCGTCCTCAGGATCGGGCGGGTTACCTAGGACGAACGAGAATTCAGGTATGATTGAATACGACTTCATCAGCCGAGCGATCTCCAGCGTCTTGTGAGCCGCAGCCGTCCCACCCTTGTCCATGCGTTTGAGCGTTTGATCCGAGCCGGACTCGGCTCCCATAAAAATCGTCTTGAGTCCCGACTGCGCCATCTGTTGCCAGGTGGTCGGCTGGTAATTGAGCAACGTGTCAATTCGCGCCTCACCCCACCAGGTAATGCCGAGGTCAAGAATGCGCTCAGCGAACTCGGCGATGCGTGCCTCGGCCGTGAAGAAATTGTTGTCGTAGAACTCGACCGCGTCCGCACCCCACGTTTCATGAAGATAGCGCGCTACCCTAGCGGTGCGTTCGGCAGATTGCGCCAGCCAGCGCCCGTTCACCATATTTACTACTGCGCAGAAATTGCACAAGAAAGGACAGCCATAACTGGAATGGTGCGGCAGCGTCCGCCGCCCAAGATAGCAATTCTTGACGTAGGAGGCGACTGGCACGCGATGGTATGGGAAGTCCGGCAACTGCTCGGGGTGCGGAATCGGAGCCAATCTGTTCGCAACCGGTTCTGGCGCCCGGTACGCCAGCCCAGGTATGTCCGCAGCGCACCCACCCTTCTCAATCATGTCCAGAAGCTGCACGAACGTAACTTCGCTGTGGCCCCGAACGACGTAATCAACGAAGGGCGCATTCAAAATCACATCGTAATGTTGAGTCGGAAAGTAGCCGCCCCAGACGATGGTGAGGCCGGGATGGCGCGCCTTCAACTCGCGCGAGAGCGGCACCGCCTGGCTGAGTTGCGGGCCAGGCATTACGGTCATGCCCAGGACATCGGTCCGACCGTCGGTTATGAGTGCATCCAGGGAGCCGAGCGGATCACTTTCGACGTTGCCATCAACGATCACGTATTCGTGACGGTCCTCGAGCAACGCACCGACAGCAAGCAGCGACATCGGCAAGATGCGCTTACGCGAGGCTGAGCTTTGCGGATTGTAAAGGATGACCTTCACGGGTTCTACTCTTTGCTCCCACCGATCTCGGGCGCCTGTGTAATTGGCGACCTGTTCGCCCTGAGTCAGGAACAATGCACCATCAGGGGGGCGCGCGGAGGCCCGCCCGTACAGGGTTCTAATCGCATTCTTAGATTACCCCTCTGGCAGATCTGTTTCAGGTACTCATCAGAGCTTCCTTCTCTCATCTTCGCTCGAATGAGTAAACTATGACCGTCTCATTGATCAGTTCTTTCTGAAACAGCACAGTCGCGCCAAACCCATATCGCCTCATGGTTTCAAGCAGGCTTGCCAGATCCGTATCCGAAGAGACCACGAGCAATGTGCGGCCGCCCGGGTTGAGCGCGGTGTCCAGTCCGGCGGCGAATTGCTCGACTACATCACTCGAGCGAAATGCTTGATCAAGCGCATCTCCTGGTTCTCCCTCGTAGTACGGAGGATTGAACAGGACGACGTCGAACTTCTCTCCAACGGCTGCGTCGAAAAGATTACCTTCGCGGACATCAATCTTCCGCTCGCAATGATGTAGCAGGGCGTTGATCCGCGCACAGCGAACCGCCGCCGGATTGATATCAATCGCCACTACACTGCCGGCCCATTCCGCGGCGAATACTGCGCCCACTCCAGTCCCTGTGCCCATGTCGAGCACCGCGGCGCCTGGCCGTATCAACTCCGGGCCGAGACAGCGAACTAAGAATTCGCCGGAGCGAAACAGCTTCGGATTGAAGACCTGAGGCAGCACAACGATCGAGCGGCCGGCCACCTCCTCAAGAACAAGTCGGTTGTGTCTGTGGGTCTGGAAAAGTCGATAACGCCACGTCAGCAGACGGCGGCCGAATGGGCGCAGCGGATGCCAGCCATTGCGTTTGACCAATAATTCCATACCGCCTCAGCTACTTTCTCTCAAACTCGATCAGGTAGTGATCATTCAACCTGTTCAACGGCCACCAGCCGTACACGCGCCGCTCGGCTGCGCTGAGCCGGGTGAACACCCGCGGCCGGCGGGTCACCAGGTGACCCAGATATGGTGGTGGCAGCAGCGCACCGATGCCGAATGTGCCGAGGTGACGGAACCACGGCGCGAAAACTTTGCAAATCCTACCGGGCGGCGGATACCATACGTGCATCGGCTGACCGCTGACCATGGCATCAATCCCGCCTCGCCGCATGCGACGGAGCGCATCACGGAACTGTCCGTGGAACGCATGCCATGCAATCTCCCACGGGCACCAGGGTCCCATGATTACCAGTACGACCCGGCCACCCGGACGTACTGAACTGCCGACAAACCTGGCTACCTGATTCAAATCGGCCACGCAATTCAATCCGCCGAAGTTGGATAATGCGCCATCGAATCGCGGAGCAGAAGTGTCGGATTCTGATCCCTCGCCTTTCGACATCCCAGCGCTATTACTCTCAGAGGGATCTATTCGCGTCAGGTCGAGCGCTCGCCATTCGATCTGATCGCCGACGCCTGCGCGTGTGGCTTTATCTCGAGCGACGCCCAGCATAGCTCGCGAAACGTCTGTGGCAACCACGCCAACGCCTTGCTTTGCGAGCCACACGGCGTCCTCGCCGGTGCCGCATCCCAGATCGAGTATGCGCATGCCGGGCCGAAAGTTTTCGCTTAGCCGCACCCACACCTGGTCCCGCATCCAACGGCCAAGAGAAGTGCTGGTGAATATGCTGTCGTACTCACCTGCAGCGCTGTCGAAGCTCGCCCCCTGTGCCGAGCCTTCGCCGGCGACATCAGCGTGATTTGAAAGATCGTGCCACGCCAACTCAGACCTCCCGCTCCGCCGCTGTGAGTCTCATCCCTAATCGCCCAATCCGCGCATTACCGAACGCCTTCGCCAGCTCAATCACATTTTTCTTGTCATCGCGAAGCATCCTGTGAAGGTTGACTTCACCAACCATCCAGCGCGTCGCGAAAGAATAAAACCGTTGAGAGTGGCGGCCCTTTACGCTCAGGTCTCTGTCAGTGCGATTCTGCCAGTCAGCGCGCGCGAGCACGCGCTCGTCCACCTTCTTATAATAGTCTGTTCCTTTGATCGGATAAGCGACGGTAGTCAAGAAGACATCCGGCGCGGACTTCTTGAGATGCTCCACGGTAGCTTCCAGGTCCGTGATCTCTTCGCCCTCGTAGCCAAGCATGATGAACATTCCTGTCTCGATCCCGCGCCTCTTGAGTGCGTGGGTCATCGATTGAACCTGCTCGATTGTGACTTCGCGCCGCATCGCATCCAGCACCCGTTGGGAGCCTGACTCCGATCCGATCCACAAGCGTGAACAACCCATT
>DASYSA010000271.1:0-5147 GCA_036003885.1 Blastocatellia bacterium
CAGTGCATCCATAACAGAGTTAAGAAATCGCTCTTCTGCTTACGCGGTTTGATAAGCGCGATCCACATGTCAAACTTCTGCGCGATGTCCGCCACCCGATCCAGAATACAGTCTTTTAACAGTCGAGCGCGATAGAAAACGACCTTGATTACCAAGCTTACTTCGGTATGTTGGTATTTACTTACTAGTGACGTACGGAGGGGGTTGAGCTGGCGTGCGGGTCCTTGGCTAAGGGCCAGTTTGTATTCCAAGCGTGCAGGAGTGAGTTTCGCACGCTGGAAGCGTGCGTACCCAGGAATCCCGGTCACCGAGGTCTTAGGGATATGAGAACTTTCCGCCGCGCTTGTTCTTGATCAACTCGCGGTAGTCGTCACCTTCAACAGGTATCAGCCTGCACATCTCTTGAAGCCGCGACCGCAGGCGTACGCCTACTCTATCGGTGAGCGTCTCGTCGTACGACGAGCCAATGGGCATGTCCAGATAGTTTGAAGTAAAGATCGTGGTCTTCTTTTCGTTGTATCGCTTGTTGATGATGTGGGTCATCGTCTCCTGGACCCACTCAGTTGGCTTGCTCGCCCCCAGTTCGTCCAGCACGAGGACCTCAGCCTCGAATATAGGCGCCAGGATCTTGAGCTCTGAATTGTGAGTGTTCGGATTGTAGCTGTCTTGAATTTCCTTTAGCAGATCGCGGAAGTCGTAGAACATTCCCGCAATGCCTTTCCTGATCAACTCTTTCAGCGCTGCGACGGCGAGATGTGTCTTTCCGACCCCGCAACTTCCAAGATAGAGCAGCCCGACGTCGACCAGGGGGTATTCGTCAACGAACTTCCGAGTATTCATCAGAGCACGATGAAGTGAGGGACAGATGGGATCGAAGGTGTCGACCGTGCAGTGCATGAACCTTGCCGGTATCCTCGACTGCGCGAGTAAGACATCGCCACGTCCTTCCCTTTGACACTCGCAGGGCCGGACACCTTTCCCCTCAACCAGTTCCCAGCCTGTACCACCGCACACCGGGCACATCACAGGCTTCAGATTCGCCTTTTCAGCAAGCATTCACTCTTCTCGCTCTATACAGATCCTGCTGTTTACGAGACCGCTGTAGGAGATGGGCTAGCAATCTCAAACCGGGCGCGATTATATGTAAGCTGCATGAAAAAAGCAATCAGAAAGACCGGTTCGGAGGAAGAATTATGACAACAAAGCTGCCGGCAAAGTTTGTTTGGGTTCACCTGGATTAACTTATCGCGAAAGCCGCTTCAGCGCGCGCTTCAAGACAGCTTCGATCCCTCGCTCCCCTTCCTCTTGCAACGCCGCCAATACCGCCCGTTCTGCTACCGGCTTCGCATATCCGAGTTGAATCAACGCCGCCACTGTATCGTCGCGGACATCAATACCAGAAGGTTCGTATTCCCGAGCAACCAAAGGCGCGTCCTCTTGCTCAACCCTGGAGAGGGCCGCCACTTTGTCTCTTAACTCGACCACAACACGCTCGGCAGTCTTACGGCCCACCCCGGGTATCATCGTCAGCCGCGCCAGGTCGTTGGTCGTGATCGCAGGAACCAGTTCCGACACCGACATGGAGAGCATCGCAATCGCCAGCTTGGGCCCGATACCGCTCACGCTGATCAGTTTCTGAAACAGTTCCTTCTCGCGCACAGTCTTGAAGCCGAACAGCTGCAGCGCGTCTTCGCGAACGTGGGTGTGAATCTTCAGCGTCAAGTCGGAACGAAGCTCGCCCAGTACGTAAAACGTGGAAAGCGGAATGGTGACTTCGTAGCCTACTCCACCAACGTCAACTATTATGCTGTTTGGTTGCTTTCTTACCAGCGTCCCGGATAGTTGAGCAATCAATTGGCCAGCCCCCTCATCGGCAACTGAGTTTATGAGAGCGGCCGCGAAGGTGTCAAACTGAAGGCAGCATAGCGGGCTGGCCCGTTAGCTTGAAACACAGATGACATCAGCCGGAAGAAGGGGAATCATGCCAATTATAAGAACTATTGCAAAACTCCGGCGCTAATGTATACTGACCGGTGTGTAGCAGGCCTCGGCTGAGGCCACCTTCCTGAATTGGAGTGCCCCTTCTGATTGGACCGCCCCGCTCGTTTACCTGGAAAAGCTATGTCAAAAAAGCTCCGAGTGACTTTGAAGCGTATCTTCTGGGTCTTTATTCCACCTGTGCTGGTTCTGGGAGTAGGAGTGCTGGGTCTCAGCTTCTATCTGATCCATCACCTTGCTCATCCATTGCCGACTCAGCTATACGGTTCGCCGCGCGACTTTGAGATCATAACTCAGACGGCGATGTGGACCGATGAGAAATGGAAGAACACAGATGATACACAGTCGGTCGGCTGGTTCCTGAGCAGAGGCCGTCCAGCACCCGTTGTGATTCTCAGCCATGCATACGGCTCGAACCGTTCCGAACTGCTGTCGCTCAGCTTCGAGTTATGGAAGGCCGGCTATCACGTTCTGGTTTACGACATGCGCGGGCACGGCGAGAGCCCAACGAAATGGTCGGGTTTGGGCACCTACGAAGCGGATGATCTGCTGTCTGCGATCAACTTTTTGAGGGCAATGAAACTTCCTGTCAGCCCTACAAACTCCCCCAAACTCGATGCGAGCCAGAAGCTGGATGCGAATCAGAGGCTGATTGATGGACGCTTTGGCCTGTACGGCGTTGATCTGGGCGGATATGCCTCCCTTATTGCCTCGTCGCAGGATCCAATGGTCAAGGCGGTCGCGGTCGATTCGGTCTACCTCGACGTCTCTCACTTCATCAAAACGAGGATGAGAGGATTCATCGGGAGTGATAGCACGTGGGCGAATAAGGTAATCGAATCCAGCTGGACGAGTAAATTGACCGAGTTGTCGATGCAGGTATACTTGCTGAGACGAGAAGATTCAGCTCCTGCTCTCGAATCGGTAAGGGGCGCGCATGGCAGGCGGTTCCTGTACATAACCGCTCCCAAGACCGGTGAACAGGAAGCGATGACCAGGGAGCTGGCCAACCAGACCAAAGATCAAAAAGAAGTTATTGAAGTCGATAACTGCCGATTGAAGCGACTCTACGATAAGGCGGCGTCAGCTTATGATGCTCGTGTTGTGCAGTTCTTCCGCGAAGCGATGCCGCCGACGGAGAAGCTGCCGTTGCCGCCGGGAGTCCGAGCCGCAAAATAGGATCTAGGATCTAGGATTTAGGATTTAGGACCTAAGATCTGACCTGGATCCTAAATCCTAGATCCTAGATCCTAAATCCTAGATCCTAAATCCTAGATCCGAGATCCTAGATCCTATCTCTTCTTCAACTTAACCCGGTAGGCCAGGGCCTCCCCCTGGGAGTCAATAAACTCCATATCGAACCTTCCGTCATCCTCGAGGTCATCCTGCCATCGCTCGAGCGTGATCACGACGAGACTCGATTCTTTCTCTAAAGCAGCCACCAGCCTGTCCTGATGCAGCGCGTTCAATATGTCTCCTTCCGGATAGCCGCACTCGACCCGTCCCTCCGCGTAGAAGACCGGCGCGAATTCCTTATAGATAAAGAACCCGATCTTCTCGTCGGGCTGCAGGGCTGCGGCTGCCTTCCGCGACAGCAGCCTCAGACTCCACTGATCATTCACCTTCGGAAACAGAAGCGTCGTCGTCCCAATGATCACGGCGGCAACCACTGCCGCGAGGCCGAGCGTGAAGACTCGTCTCTTCGAAGCTGCAAGCAATCCCACAGACATCAAAGCAACCGCCAACGGCAACCACACCAGCGCGACGCGCCACCCGGATTCATCCACGCCTTCGCGTCTCAGATATAAGGCGTAGCCGGCGCCCAGGCCCACTAGTAGAAGTGCTGTCAACCATGCGACGCCATTCTGTCCTCGAGTCCATTCCCCGCGCCACAATCGCTCGACTTCTGCTGCGATGATAATTGCCAGCGCCGGGAAGACAGGCAATATGTATCCGGGCAACTTCGAAGCGGAGAAGGAATAGAAGATGATCGGAACGGCAACCCATATCCACGAGAGAGTCAGGAGTGAATCGCGGTGGTCTCGGCGTGGTCTCAATCTCCTGATGCGAACCGCCGCCGCAATCAGGAAAAAGCTCCAAGGCGCGACGCCATAAACCGCAAGCGCGGGGTAGAAGTAAAAAGGCTGCCGATGAGAAAACCTGTTCGAAACGTACCGCCTGAAATGATGGTCGATGAAGAACTGATCTATGAACGCCCAGCCGTGCTTGATGGTAACAGGCAGGTACCAGCTCGCGCTCACGATCAAAAAGACCGCCAGGGCTGCCGCGCACGCCTGCCATCGCACGGAGCGCAAGTTTCCGGTTATCGCGAAGTAGAGACCGAGGATCGGGACTAGAAGAACGACGCCGACCAGTCCTTTTGCGAGAACACTCAACGCCGCCGCAGCCGCGCAGAGCAGTAGCCACTTGAGACGACTGGCATCTTCATTTGCGATTGCAACAAAGTGACCCGATATGATCGCGGCGGTCATCGAAGCCGCAAGCAGCATGTCCGGCGTCGCAGCCCGCGCGTAGCCGATGAACAGCCCGCTGCTCATCAACACAAGAGGAACGGCCACTCCCAGTCGAGTAGAGCCGGACCGCCAAAGCACTCGGCCCAGAAAGAGAGCAGTCAAAGTGGCAGCCAGGGCCGAGGGCACCCGAGCGGCAAACTCACCGACTCCAAAGATGCGATATGAGCCGGCCGCCAGCCAGTAGAACAACGCAGGCTTTTCGAACCACAGGCACCCGCATAGTCTCGGCGAAAGGTAGTCCCCTGTTGCAAACATCTCGCGCGCGACTTCGGCATATCGCGGCTCGTCCGGACCCAGCAGTGCCAGCGTACCTAATCCACAAAAGAACGCCACCGCTGCCAGAGCGAGGAGTCCCAGGAGCACGTACCAGCGATGCTTGGCATATGCCGTGCGCTCCTCTATCATTTCAGCTTCGCTCGAATTGGTCGGGGCCTGGGAGTGGCGGGGCTGAGGGGTCGTTGGTCGATCTGTCATCAGTAGCGTCCGCCGGCCGGGAACTGTTCAGTGTAAGGAGAGGGCGGCAACAGGTCAAGCGCAGGCGCGTTTTCCGTTCGCGTTTTACGTTTCGCGTTCAGGAGTCCTCAAACGCGGTCCTTTGCGGGAGGTGCCGCGCAC
>DASYSA010000272.1:0-8216 GCA_036003885.1 Blastocatellia bacterium
ATCCAAGCCGTAGAAATAGGCTGTGTCACCATCGTCCTCAAAGAACACACCGTATTGCGTCGTGGGCGACTTACTTCCTACGAATGTTTCTTTGCCAACCAGGACCGTCTCTTTCGACTCAATAGTTGATGGCATAATCGAATTCGAGTAGCAACGCATAGTAGCCGTACTAATAGCGGCAGAATTCTGTCGTCTTTAGTACCCAGCGTCAAGACGACGACTGCCATCCAGGGAATGACATTGAGCATTTCAGTCGCGCGCGCCATTCTCCCCTTGTTACAATCTCGAACTATTCACTATGGCCATCGACATTCCATCCGAGACCTACAGCGCCGAGCTGTTCGCCGCCCTCCTTCAAAGCGGCGAACTCAATCAGCTCGCGGCCGAAGTGCGCTCCGGCCGCAGCGTGACTGTAGTCTCGGGGCTTGCCGGCAGTGCCCGCGCTCTCGTTCTGACCGCGCTCCAGAAGAAGCTCGGGCGGCGGATCGTATTCGTCACTCGCTCGAATCGCGAGGTCGAGGAGTTTCAATCCGATGTCGAATTCTTCTACTGCGCGCTGAACGGCGTCGAATCGGCCGACTCAAAAGTGCTGACGATCCCGGCCCTCGAAGCTGATCCGTACGATGGCACTTCGCCTCACGCCGAACTGCTTGAGCAACGGGCCCTCGCCCTCTATCGCACAGGACAACGAGCGGGACAGGACGCGCGCATACTACTCACCTCCATTGGCGCCCTTGCCGAAAGGACGATTTCGCCGGAGTCGCTCAACGCCTCGAGCATTACCCTTCGCGTCGGGGAGGACATGCCTCCCGAGTTGATCGTGGATCTGCTGATTGCCAGCGGCTACGTGCGCGAAGAGCCGGTCGGAGCTGTCGGAGAGTTCAGCCTGCGCGGCGGAATACTCGATGTCTTCTCTCCCGCTCACGATGTGCCCCATCGAATCGAATTCTTCGGCGACGCCGTTGAGTCCATTCGGCAGTTCGATCCCGACACTCAGCGCTCAGTCGGCCAGGCTCGCGAGTCAACCCTCGTGCCGATGCGCGAGCTTGCCGTTCGCCGCGAGGAGTTCATCAAATGGGCCGACGCCGCGCGGTCTCATTGGAAGGATGATGCTTACCGTCTCGACCTGCGCCATCGCGTGGCCCACGCGGAGCGCGGCGAGCCCTTCCCCGGCTGGGAGTACCTTCTGCCCCTGATCCGGCCGCTCGCCTCGACTGCGTTCGACTATTTCAAAGACGCGGTGTTGATAGTCGATGAGCCTGTCGAGATCGAGAAGCGGGCCTCGGACCTTTATGTCTATCTACAGGACCGCTTTTCTCAAGCTGTTGAAGCGGGCGAGCTGGCATTGCAGCCGGAGAGACTTTTTCTCAATGCCGACGAGTTGCGAAGCCGCTTCGATGCATTCCCGCGAGTGGAGTTTCGACTGCTGGGCCATGAGGCGTCCGCAACCGACGAGTACTTTCAGACGGAAGGCGGCCAAAGCGCTGAGCCCGATGTATTGGACGAGGCCGTCGAGTTTACCCGTTCGGGGCGACGATCCGCTCCGCACCTGTTTCTCTTTCCAGTGAACGCCGGGACGCCGGATGTTCTCCTCGTGTCTCAATCTCCGCGGCGCTATCACGGGCGCGTCCAGGATCTGGCACGAGACCTGGGCGCCGGTTCGGACAGCGGGGCGACGTTGCTTGTGATGCCGAGCCTTGGACTTGCCGAGCGAGTGGTCGAGATGCTCGGCGAGTATCAGATCACCGCCAAACTGGCGCCTTCTCTTGCCGCACACGCGAAAGATTCAGACGATCCGGGTCCCATCGCTCGCGTGGTGACTGTCGGCAGGCTGGCGAACGGCTTCACTCTGCCCGCAGGGGAACTGTCAGTTCTGATCGAGGCCGACATCTTCGGTGAAGTCGAGCGCGGCGTCCGACAGCGCACAGCCCCAAAGCGCGCGCGGAAGCAACGCAAGGCTTCAGCGTTCCTTTCAGACCTGGGCGACCTGAAGGTTAACGACTACGTGGTGCACGTGGATCACGGCATCGGCCAATTCGGAGGCCTCATGCAGATGGCCACTGCGGGGGGGCCGACCGGCAACGTAGCGGCGGGCCTGGAGCGAGCCGCCGCCGGCGTGCGCGAGTTCATGCTGCTGACTTACGCGGAAGGCGCGAAGCTCTACGTGCCCGTCGAACGCCTCGACCTGGTCCAGCGATACTCGGCGGCTGAAGGCGCGAAGCCGCAGCTCGATAGATTGGGCGGCGTCGGATGGGAGAAGGCCAAGGCCCGAGTAAGACGCGCGATGCGGGATATGGCCGAGGAGCTGTTGAAGCTCTACGCCGAGCGACAACTCGTCGCCGGCCATGCATATGGCGCCGACACTCCCTGGCAGCAGGAGTTCGAAGACGCTTTTGAATATCAACTGACTCCTGACCAGGAGGCGGCTATCGAAGACGTCAAGGCGGGCATGGAGAATCCCCAGCCAATGGACCGCCTGATCGTGGGCGACGTCGGTTACGGCAAGACGGAAGTGGCCATGAGAGCCGCTTTCAAGGCGGTGATGGAAGGCAAGCAGACCGCCGTGCTCGCGCCCACCACGGTGCTCGTCTTCCAGCACTACAAGACTCTTCAGAAGCGTTTCAGCGCCTTCCCCGCTCGCATCGAGATGCTTTCGCGCTTTCGAACCGCGAAGGAGCAGCGGGAGATCGTCAAGTCCCTCGAGGCGGGAATCGTAGACGTAGTAGTCGGCACTCACAGGCTGTTGTCAAAGGACATTAAGTTCAAAGACCTGGGCCTGCTGGTGGTCGACGAAGAACAACGCTTCGGCGTTGCGCACAAAGAGCGAATCAAGCAGCTGCGCAAGAAGGTCGACGTGATCGCGATGTCGGCCACCCCGATACCACGCACTTTGAATATGTCGCTCGCCGGACTGCGGGACATGTCGGTGATCGAGACTCCCCCAAGGGACCGTCTCGCCATTCAGACTCACGTGGTGAAGTTCTCGGAAAGCGTGGTTCGTTCGGCGATCGAGCTCGAGCTTCAACGCAGCGGACAGGCTTTCTTCGTGCACAATCGAGTCGAGACCATCTTCACTATCGCCGAACTGATCGGCCGGCTTGCGCCGAACGCTCGCATCGGTATTGGCCACGGGCAGATGTCCGAGAAAGATCTTGAAGCGGTCATCCTCAAGTTCATCAACCACGAGCTGGACGTGCTGGTGTCGACCACCATCATCGAGAACGGTATCGATATCCCGCTCGCAAACACCATCATAATCAACCGGGCGGACATGTACGGGCTGTCGCAGCTCTACCAGCTCCGTGGACGAGTGGGACGCTCGAATCGGCATGCATACGCCTACCTGCTGATTCCGACCGAAGACGGCTTGACCGATATAGCGAAGCGGAGGCTTGCGGCGATCCGCGAGTTTTCAGACCTGGGCGCGGGCTTTCGGATCGCTGCCCTCGATCTGGAGTTGCGCGGGGCGGGCAATCTCCTGGGAGGGCAGCAGTCGGGTCACATCGATGCGATTGGGTTCGACCTCTATACACAGATGCTTCAACGCACGGTTGCGGAGCTGAAAGGAGAAGCGCTTGAAGATGAGGTATCGGCTGCGATCAACCTCGGCGTGGATATCCGTATTCCTGAAGAGTACATCTACGATGTGAGCCAGCGGCTGCGGACTTA
Organism: Blastocatellia bacterium; assembly: GCA_036003885.1. Classification (GTDB taxonomy): domain Bacteria; phylum Acidobacteriota; class Blastocatellia; order UBA7656; family UBA7656; genus DASYSA01. Next base: position 3,670 of record DASYSA010000272.1, read on the forward strand.
CAAACGAGTTTCGTCGGCCGAAAGCGAGGAAGAGCTGGCTGATGTCCGCTCCGAGATCGAAGACCGTTATGGACCCATCCCGGAGACCGTCGACAGTCTTTTCCAATATGCGCGCTTGCGCCGCGAAGCGTCACGCCTTGGAGTCGTGTCAATCGATCGGGAAGCCGACCGTCTTGCCGTAAAGTTCAGCGGAAGGGCCGGCATTGATCCTGAAAAACTGATAGCGCTGGTGTCGGAAGGCGGTGCGACCTTTGCTCCGAGCGGCGTGTTGAAGCTTCGCCTGGCTTCCGGGGAGGACGCGGAGGTCTTTGCTGAGGTACGGGGGATGCTGACACGACTTCGCTAAGGCTGCCTGGGTAAGGCCTGGGTATGCACGCTTCCAGCGTGCTCTTCAACCAAGTAGTGGTTGGCTCGTACGAATGTTCGCGCTCTGTTCACCGAACGCGCATCCAACCAGGCTTGCGCGCCCCGCCTGTGCGCGCTATATAAAATGATCGCCGAAGAATCGACATCTCGCGATGTGAGAGGGAACCGAGGCAGGAGTATGTGGGGAGACCACTCTATTCAGCGCGTACATGAAGACGCGAATCTGCACCACGTCCGTGAGCATCTCGGTTTAGATTCATTCCCTTCGTCGCCTTCGTGTTTTGGCCTGACAACAGCAGTTGTTCGGCGGGTTGCTGGATTGATGCTCGTGTTCTGTCTGGCGGCTGGGGTGTTCGCCTGCCGTGGGAGTGATCGCTCGCCCGTGATCGCCACGGTCAATGGGCGAGATATCCATCGCGCTCAGTTCGAGCGCTTTTTGTCGCTCAAGATGGGCGAGTTCACCTCGGGCGAGAGTCCTGAGACGCTGCGCAGCCAGATGCTCGACGAATACATACGGCGCCGCCTGGTGCTCGATCAGGCCGCCCGCTCCGGGATCACCGTAAGCGAAGCGGAAATAGATCAGGCCGCGCGTGACGACGCTCAACTCAGATCGACCGCTACCACTCCGGAGGCGCGTGAAGACGTGATCGACGATCTGGTGATCGACAAGTTCTATCGTCAGGTGGTGCTGCGCGATGTGCGGGTTGCGCCCGCTGAGATTCAGCGCTACATGGATGAGAACCAGACCCGGCTGACTGAGCGAGCCGGGTTCTATGTACGTGAAATCCGGGTTCAATCACGCGAGGCGGCTGAGCGTGTGCACCGCGAAGTGACCGAGGGACGGCAAGAATATGCGTCGGCGGCGAGGCTACAGTCCGATGCGCCAAATGCAGAACAGGGCGGGATGGCGAGGTACGACGAAGGGCAGCTCCCCGCGGTCCTCGAAAAGGCGATCAGGTTGCTTCGTCCAGGCGAGGTCAGCCCGGTCATTCAGTCGAGTTTCGGCTTTCACATATTCAAGCTCGAGAGGCGCGTCGAAGCGCATTCTCTCGACCCGCGCCGTTCGCAGGTCAACGAACGCCGCGCGCAATTGGCCGAGGAATTGATAGCGCGCAAGAACCAGCAACTCGTCGACGAGGCTCTCGAACGCCTCGCTTCGTCCGCGGCTATCAGGATAAACGACCCGGCTCTGGGCTTCACTTACACTGGCGGTTTAAGGCATAACTAAGTTAACGTATGGGTAATGAACGATGTATTAACTCGGATGATGGGTGCAAGTCCAGTCACCTGTCGTCGTTCCTAGTTCATCGTGTTACAAATCAATGTGAGAGGATGTGCCTATGAAGTTCTTCGCAACAATTGTCGGGATCGCGTTCATGTTGACCCTGGGCAGTGTGGCCCGAGCTCAGGAGCCTGAACTGGTCAACGAGATCGTGGCCCGCGTAAACAACGATATTATCACTCTCGCCGACTACAAGAACGCCCTCGAGGATTTTAAGGCCGAGATGGTACGTCAGCTGCAGCAGGCGGGTAAGGGCGCCGCTGAGATCAACGCGGAGTTCGAAAAGCTGAAAGGAACCGTGCTCGACATCCTGATCGAAGATATGCTCCTGGAGCAGAAGGCCAAAGAGCTCAGCATCGATGTTGAGGCCGAAGTCAATCAGCAGATGGCTGAAATCGCCAAGTCCAATAACTTTCAGAATGTCCTGAAATTTGAAGAGGCCCTCAAACAACAGGGTATTGATCCGGACGGAGCGCGCTCGTCTTTGCGCAAGAAACTGCTCCAGCAGTATGTAGTCCAGCGTGAAGTCCTGCAGCCCATCTACCAGAGCGTGAGCGAGAAGGACAAGCGCGAGTTCTATGACAAGCACAAGGAGGAGTTCACTGATCCGGGCGACATAACGCTTTCGGAAATCTTCCTTCCGCTTGAAGGCCGTACGGCTTCCGAGGTCGAGCAGCGCGCCCGGCGCCTCGTTGCGGAGTTGAGGGCAGGCTCGGACTTTGTTGAAGCGGTCAAGAACAACTCCCCTGCCAACAGGGCAACTCGCGCGCAAAACGGAAAGATGGGCACCTTCAAGGCTGGCGAGATGAAGGAAGACGTTGCGGCGGCAATCTCTTCTCTCAAAGTCGGAGAGGTCACCGAACCCATAAGACTTCAGGATGGCTTCCAGATCGTTCGCGTTGACGCGCGCAAAGAAGCACTCTTGCGCGGTTATAAGGATGCCGAGGTTCAGCAGGTGTTGGGCAGGGCGGTCACGATGGAGCGCGCCGAAACGGCGAAGAAGAAGTACATAGCCGAGCTGCGTGAGAATGCCTTCATCAAGATCACCAAGGGCTACGTAACCGCTCAGGCGGCGGCAAAAGACGCCAAGCAGAAAAACTGAGAGACGAATGGGTGAAGCGGGTCGCTCACTCGCTTCACCCAACAACACAGTGCAGCCGCCGATCAGGCTCCATGCGTCTCGATCTCTTCCTTAAGCTCAGCAGGCTGGTGCCTCGCCGAACCCTGGCTCAACAAATGTGCGAGGCCGGCGCGGTAAAGCTCAACGGTTCGCCGGCTAAGAGCGCTCACCTCGTCCGCCCGGGAGACGAAATCGTACTACGTCAACGAGGACGCCTGTCCACGATCCGGGTGCTGGGTGTTCCCGCAAAGCAGGTTTCCAAATCCGACGCTCTCTCTCTTTACGAAATAATTGGAGTCGAAAGCTACGATGTGGAGGTTGCTTCCTCCGAAGCCGATCCTGAGTAGTTGTGTTCAGATGAGTCCGAAAGAGTTGCACTCGCCTCAGGCCCATTAACGGAGAGAATTCATGGGAAGGTCTTACAAAGTACTCGCGCGGGACGGGGCGGAGTACGGGCCGGTGACGGCCGAGACGCTTCACGGGTGGTATCGCGATGCACGAATCGGGAATGACTCGCTCGCGTGCGAGCACCGGACCTTCAACTGGCGTCGGCTGGATCATCTCTTCGATCTGTCGACCTGGAGCTTTTCCGGTTCGGACCAGACCTCTACTCAGACCGCCGTACCGGACTACACTCCCAAACCGCCGGAGGAGACAGTTTGGGACGATGACAGGCGTACTTCCGGAATGGTTGCGGCAGCCATTCTGCTCTTCATTAACGCGGCATTCTCGATCGTGCAATTAGTGCTCGTCTCGTTTCAACTGCGCTACGCCGCCGCGATTACCGTGACGTTTGTACTGACGGCGATCCCGACCATAGACATTATTGTGGGCGTCGGCCTGCTGCGAGGGAGGTGGCAGTGCAGAGTGTTTGCGATGATTCTCGCAGCGCTCGGGCTCGTTTTGATGGTCGTTACATCGTTGTTCGAAGGGACCCCAGCGGCTTGGATAGAGACTGCGTTTCAAGTGGTCTTCCTCGCAGGCATGGTCACACTGTTGTATGGGAAGCCTCCCTCCCGAGAGAGACTCCTCGCCGGAGTCATCACTGTAGTATTGGCATGGTTTGGTGCAGCGGGCGGAACGTTTGTCGAAGAGTATCTCGGCACGCCTGAGGAAATACTGGAGACTGCGGCGGTCGGCCCTGATTTTCGATTTGCGGGCGAACTGAAGATCGATGATGAAAGGGACGGTTACAAGCTGAACCTCCCTTACGGATGGGTCCTGCTCCAGGAAAACGTGGCAAGAGTCGCGGCGCCTGGTGCGACGCTGGCCGCGTCCAACGATGTAGCGGGATGCTTCATGACTTTGCAGGTTGAAGTCCGGCCTTCTGAAGAGATCTCGCTCGACCAGTACTTGACCCAACTTATCGAAGGCCAAAAGAGCAAGACGCCTACAATCCGGGAGGTGCGACGGTCGGAGACGACGATCGGAGCGCAGGAAGCCCGCAGGCTTGAAACATCCTGGGTTGAGTTGGGCACGCCAACGAGAGGCTTCAACACCGTCTGCCGGAAAGGGGCCAGCTATTATGTGCTGAGCGGCAGGTGTGAAGAGAGCACATACACGAGTGCGTTCGACGCGTTTCGAATTCTGGAAAAGAGTCTGGAGGTTAGAGGCGTTAAGCCCGACGCTGAACCGCACGCTCGTAAGGTTCGCTCAGGACCACCCGCGGCCAGGAGGGGGCGGTAGTTCAGAGTCACCGCGGAGACTGATACGTCGTGCGGCTTGCCCGAACGACCGCGCCGACCCGCTTGCTTTCAACTCGAATCTGATGAAGGCGGC
>DASYSA010000273.1:0-17037 GCA_036003885.1 Blastocatellia bacterium
CAGAGCAAGTGACCCAGGTAGGTCAATACCACATAGGGCAGCGTATACAAGGTGTGAATCAGCGGGCCTTCATAGGTGCGACCGGTCTTCCAGGTCAGCGCGCCAAGCGCCACATACCGGGCTATCAGGTACACCATGACAACTCCGGCAAAAGGCAGCGCATAACGTGCGGCGCCGACCAATCTTGTGAGAATGCCGGGTCTGTCAGCGAGTCCTCTGCAACTTGATTCGATCAACTCGTAAATGAAGACCAGGGCGACCAGGCTCAGCGCCGTCTCTTTTGAGAAAGTCGCGACGAGGAACAACAAAAGGGATACGGTCAGGTGCTTCCATCGGGCCCCGTGCCGGTATCTCAGATAGAAATAGAATGACCAGAGAAAGAAAACTCCGAATAAGGGGTCCGTGATCCCGCTAATCCAACTGACCGATTCCACGTGTACTGGATAGATCGCAAACAGCGCCGCAGCCAGTGCAGCCACGGCGTTCCTTTTCGAAATCAACAGCAGAATGTAGTAGACGGCGATTGAGCACAGAATGTGGAGGAGAAGGCTGACCAGATGCCAGCCCTGAGGCCAGAGCCCGAACATCTGATATTCGGCGGTCAGCACAACTGTGAAGATAGGGCGATAGTAGGGCGGCGGTATGGCCGGTCTCAGAATCTCGGGCCGGTCGCGAAAGGACCAGAGGTGGGTCGTGAAGGCGCGCTCAACATTGCTCCACGACCGGATGTCGCGGTTGCCCACAACCTGGTCCAGGTCGTCGAATACGAAATCGCCGGCTAACGAGTTGGCATAGGCAAGGAGCGAGAGCACACAAACAGCGAGAACAACGCGGCTGGGAGACATCCGCTCAATGAACTCAGGCAACCCGAGGTACCGGACCCCGCCCGATGGGTCCGCGCCCTTCGCATGAGCTTCCTTAGTTTCAGAGTTGTTTTTGTCCATAGGGTCTCGTTTCGCGTTCCGCGTTTCGCGTTTCGCGTTCTGTGGCAGACAGTGCAAGTAACTATTCGTTTTACAGTCGAGAAACGCGAAACGATTATCTGCTCGCACTCTGGAGCCGATTCAGAGCCTCGGAGATTTTGTCGCTGAGATCCTGTGATTTCACTTGAGAGAGGCCTCGCTGAAGCTCCCCAATCGCGTCGCCGGGCCGTCCGAGCTTCTCGTAGGACAGCCCCAGTTGGTAGTGGGCCTCAGCGTCCTCCGGCGCACCATGCACGGCCCACTCAAATTCCCGCGCCGCTTCTGGATACCTGCTCAGACGCTGGTAACAGAGGCCCAGGTTGAATCGAGTCTCGACCGCCTGTGGCTTAAGGCGCAACGCCGCAAGGAATTGTTTCTCCGCCTCTTCGTAGTTACCGATCCTAAAGTAAGTCGTGCCGAGATTGTTGAGCGATTCGAACATCGTCGGGTCAAGCACAACGGATTGCTTGAAGTTCGCCACGGCATTTTCGGTGTCCCCCAAACCGTCATAAGCCCGGCCGAGGGCGTCAAAGAGGAACGGCTCGTCGGAGGTGAGCTCCGCTGCGCGCAGGAGGCTCTGGAGCGCCTCGGGGTACCGCCTCCTGCTCAAGAGCTCGACTCCTGCATTGTAGTGGCCGCTCCAAAACTGCGGCCGGACCCGGGCCGCCTGCGACCATAACGCGTAACTATCGGCCCACTTCCTGTTCTCGCGCGCAGTAGCTGCAGTCAACCCGATGAGCATCAGTGTCACCACCGCCGAACTGAGCACCGACCAACCACCCATTGGACGTGACGCCGTCTGAGCTTCGGGCAGGTCCTTCCCAACCAAAGAGAGCCTGGTAACTCCAACGGCGATCAGATACGACCATCCGACCACTGAAATATAGAGGTAACGGTCGAAGACAAGATAATCGACCGCGAGGTGACGCAGGTCTAACACCAGAAGCAAAGGCACAATCAACCACGCCATAGCGTGCCACACCTGTCGGCTGATTCGCTTGCGATAGAAGACTAGCAGAGACGCAGCCAGCACCAATGCGATCGCAGGCAACATGAAACTCGGTGAAGTGACGCTGGTTATGAAGTTCGTGCCGTAAGCCACGCTCAGATTGACCGGCCAGATCAAGTGACATAGATAGAGCCATATCACAGAAGGCAGTGTGTACAGCGTGTGAATAAGAGGGCCTTCATAGGAGCGAAGCGTCTTCCAGGTGAGCGCGCCAAGTGCTTCATACCTGGCTATCAGATACACCGCGGCAACTCCACCAAAAATCAGAGCGAAGCGTGACGCGTTGATCACCCTTGCGAGAATGCCGGGCTTGTCAGCGAATCCGCTGCATGTCGATTCGATCAGCTCATAGGCAAACACCAGGGCGACCATGCTCAGCGCGGTCTCTTTTGAGAAGGTCGCCAACAAGAACAACAAGAGCGATACAGCCAGGTGCTTGCGCTCCAGCCCGAGCCGGTATTTCATATAGAAATAAAATGACCAGAGAAAGAAAACACCAAACAAGGGGTCATTAACCGCGCTTATCCAGCTGACCGACTCCACGTGAATTGGATAGATGGCAAACAGTGCCGCAGTCAGTGCCGCCACGGCGTTCCTTCTCGAAATCAACAGCAGAACGTAGTAGACGCCGATCGAGCATAGAATGTGCAGCAAGAGACTGACCAGGTGCCAGCCCTGAGGCCACAGCCCGAACATGTGATATTCGGCCGTAAACACCACGGTGAGGATTGGGCGATAGAAGGCCGGCGGGCTGGAGTATCTCAGAGTCTCAGGACGGTCGCGAAAGGCCCAGAGGTGGGTCGTGAAAGCGCGCTCGATATTGCTCCACGACCGGATGTCGCGGTTGGCGATAATCACGTCCAGGTCGTCCAGGACGAAGTCGCCGGCTAACGAGTTGGCATAAGCAAGGCATGAGAGCACACAAACAGCGAGAACAATTTGGCGCGGAGCCAGTTTCTCAATAAACCCAGGCAACCCGAGGTAGCGGACACCTCCCGATGCGTCTGGGTCCTTTGCATGAGTTTCCTTAGTAGCAACAAGGTGGTCTTCGTTCATAGCGTCCGGCCCGGTTTCCGACTCCACGAGTCAAGATGCGCTTGACCCGATGCCGCCCTGAGCGGCAATTGACTTCTCCAGTTGGTCGAGCCGTGCTCGCCATTCATTTACGCGAGGTCCGTCAGGGTCCAGTTTGATTGCAATCCGCAACTCGTCGGCGGCCGCTTCCAGCTGCCTCCCTACAGCATACGCAAACGAAAGATTGAAGTGTGCCATGGCCTTGTCTGGCGTGAGTGACACTATGCGTTCAAATCGGGGCGTGGCCTCCGCCCAGCGCCCCAGACGTGCATAGAGCAGCGCCGAATTGTTCAACGCATCGATAATGTCCCCGTTAATGGCAAGTGCGCGGTTGTACTCTCGCAGCGCAACTTCAAAGTCCTGTCTCCGCTCAGCCCTTAGGCCCAATGCAATGTGTACGATCCGGGAATTAGGAGCAAACCTGGCGCTATGGTTCCACAATTCATCTTCGTTCTGCCAATTGCGGTTCTGAACCGCGGTGATAACCCCAAGCACCAGCACCGATCCGACTGCCGCCGTTGCGAGGGCACGATCGGGCAAGCGCAAGCTCGAGACCAGTCGCCCTATCAGCGTTGCGGCTAGCAGACCCACTCCGAACATCGATAAGTAGAGGTACCGATCGTGAATGATCTCTTCGCTGGGGAAAGATCGAGTGCTCAAGTGAGGCAAAAGAGGGAGCACAATCCAGATGATGCCGGCCTTCGATTCCGGTACCTTGCGCCAGCAGTGCCATAGTGAGATTCCGATCGCGCCAACAATTGCCAGTGGCAGCCAGAAAGATGTCAGCCCCAGAGAGGATACATATCCGACGTCATACTCGAACGACAGATTGAACGGAACGACTATCAGCTTTGCGTAACTGACGATGAGCAGAGGAAGAGTGCGAAGATTATCCTGCAGAGTCAAGGAAGCGTCGTCCGGAAAATTCCCGTTCATACTCCGACCGAGCAACACCTTTAGCACGCTGTACCTTAGCACGAAGTATCCAATAGCGGTTAAGACGTAGGGCGCCAGTCGAAGCGCCGTTTTCCGGTAGGACCGGGAAAAGACCGGAAAAACAAAGAATTCGTACACAGATACAATCAGCAATAGCGCGAGGGCGCTCTCCTTTGTCAGGAGCGCCAGCGCGAATAAAAGCAGAGAAGCGATAAGCGATCCCGGATTGTCGCGTTCGCGGTAGACCACGTAAAATTGGAAAGCCGCCAGTAGAAATATCGCGCTGAGAGGTCCTACTGATCCGCAGACCCACGCGACCGATTCAACTTGCACCGGATGGACGGCGAACACTGCGGCAGCAAACGCTGCCAGCAACCGACGTCTCTTCGGCGAAAGACGCGACGTCGTTTGAAGAGACTTTTCGGCGATCAGAAATGCGGCGATCACCGTTAGACTGTGCAATAGGACAGCCAGCAAATGCCACCCTGGAGCGCGACGGCCCACAATCTCGTAGCCACTCATAAGGAACAAGCTGAATATCGGCCTGTAGTACACGCTGTCGAGCCGGTCTCGAGCCAGCTCTGGGTTGACCGCCGCCCAAACGTCTCGCGTCAGGACCCGCCGCAGATTCTCCCCATCCCAGTGTCCGAGCGACTTATTGTCGACGATCTGCCGACTGTCATCGTAAACAAAGTCCCCCGACAACGACGTAAAGAAGGAACCGATTACCAGAAGCAGGAGCAGAGCTATCACCAGGGGCTTTGACGTAAAGTCATACCGGGCACTTTGCGAGAGCGCAGCCTCCTCAACCACACCCGTCGAATGCGACGCGGCATCGATTGGGTCGCTCGTGGTTTCGTCGGATAAATGCGCCATTCGGAGTCCCCACTAGATCTGGACGCCAATGGATGCTCGCTGGAAGGAACGATCCCGACGTCGCTTCGATCTGGATTGCTTGTATTGTCTGGGGGCTCCGCACCGGGCGTCCTGGTGCGATCTTGGGGTTTCAGGGCACGGCGGCTGAACAGATGCAGAAGAATGGGGACAGGGAGCCGGTCCCATTCGGCGTGACCGGGCGCAACGATTAAGGTGCAGACGAGCCGGCGCCAGAGGTTCAAACTACCGCTGTACGCCGGCTCTCTACAAACCTGGCACTGCCTATTGGGCGAGCGGTTGCCCATCCTTGGGCACTCGATCCTGAGGTGTCGAGGTTGGGGGCGCACCGCCCTCGACCTCGTAGATCACCATCGACTCATTTGAGTAGAAAGAACGATTCCCGGTGCCGAAGGCCCCGACCGCTGTAGGCTTGGCCGTGGTGTCGAACATTGCCGGCATCCCTTCAGTGATGATTGGTGTCGTGGCGAAGCTATAACCGCCCTTAATCCCGGAGGCGATGTCTGAAGCTACGTTGCCCTGAGCGCCGAGTGCTGCGAGGTCGCCGAACTTCCCGCGCCCCTTGGTCACCGAGTACAGGACTTGCGCCGACCCGATGTTCTTGACTTCGCTGAGCGCCGCCGTTTCGCGCGCTGCCTGCTGTGACTTGAGCAAACTCGGGATGGCTATTGCTGCAATGATGCCGATGATGGCCACAACAATCAGCAACTCGATCAGCGAGAAACCCCTCTGCTGTCTTCTGTTCATAGTCTCTCCTCAGCTCTGAGTGTGCGTCCCTTTGCGGGGGATAGCTTCGATGCTCTCTTGCGAAATCGAACGCGGCCCGTATCGGGCAGTTCCTTAATTTTTCGAGCTGATGGCCGAGAGTATAACACAAACGGGTGAGCCTCGAAAGGCTCACCCGTTTTTCAATCGATTGAAGAATCCGGCTATTAACCGAATTTACTCCAATACTGACATTGTCGTAATCGCACGTGAGGGGAAAGCCGCCTTGTCAGCCAAGGGAGTGCCATTCTGGTAAATCACGTAGGTCTCGTTCGATGAAAACCCTCTGTTTCCAGTCCCGAACGTTCCGCTGGACTGGGGCATCGCTTGAGTATCAAAGTAGGATGGGTCAGTACCGGTTGCGGCTACGCCAACACATGAGAAGCTGTAACCGCTCTTGGCAGCAGCGCCCAGGGTGGAGTCGATACCGCCATCATTGCTCAGAACCGTCAGGTCAAGTGCGAAGTTCCGCCCAAGACCTCGGGTCGACTGGTAGGTCGCCTGTGCGGTTCCGAGAGTACGCGTAGAACCGATGGCCGATGCCTCGTTGGCCGCCTGTCGGGACTTAAGCAGGTTAGGGATTGCGATAGCAGCAATGATACCGATAATCGCAACCACGATCAGCAACTCTATCAAAGAAAAACCTTTTTCATTCTTCATACGTTTCTGCTCCTTAAAAATTTAGTCTTTGTTGCCGTAGGTGGTTTGTCCCTGACGGCCTAGTTACTACGGATCGCTTCTCCCTGGTTTGGGTAAAGCCACTTGAACAGAACGGGTGAGCCTCGTGGCTCACCCGTTCTTTAGATTCTTGGAAGAATCCAGTTGTTACACCTGATTACTCCAATACTGACATTGTCGTAATCGCACGGGAGGGGAAAGCCGCCTTGTCAGCCAAGGGAGTGCCATTCTGGTAAATCACGTAGGTCTCGTTCGATGAAAATCCTCTGTTTCCAGTCCCGAACGTTCCGCTGGACTGGGGCATCGCTTGAGTATCAAAGTAGGACGGGTCAGTGCCGGTGGCGGCTACGCCTGCACAAGAGAAACTGTAACCACTCTTGGCGCCGGCGCCCAGTGTGGAGTCAATACCACCATCATTGCTCATTGTGACCAAGTCAACCGCGAAGTTCCGTCCAAGCCCTCGGGTCGACTGATACGTCGCCTGAGCGGTTCCAAGGGTTCGTGTCGAACCAATGGCCGAAGCCTCGTTGGCCGCCTGTCTGGACTTAAGCAGGTTAGGGATGGCGATAGCGGCAATGATACCGATAATCGCGACGACTATCAGCAACTCGATCAAAGAAAACCCTTTTTCATTCTTCATTTTGTTTCTAGCTCCTTAAAACTTTATCTCTGTGTTGCCGTAGGTCATCTTTCCTATCGGCCGAGTTAGGACAGATCGCATCCTCACGTTGGGCAAAGCCTGTGCCACTAGTGACCCTCAACACAGCCTGCAAGTGAAGTGACTGTTAATAAAGGGAATGGTCTTCGACATCCCGGAAAATGGCTCCGCGAACTCGTCGATCTTAACAAAATGCGGTAGAGGATCTTGCCACTATTTGGTAGGGAGCAGATGATCTTTGAATCGTAGGCTTTAGTTAGCCGCTTCCAGGATTTGGACAAGCGCTGGCGACCGTTAAGTTGAAAATCGCGTTACAAGTAGTCCTGATGGGGTATCGATTACAACGAGGGATACCCCGTCGGCAGCAAGAGAGTTCCTGCTCGCCACCTTCAGCCACTTCTCCACACTTTTTGATGCGAAGCATGAGATCCGGCAACGGTTTTGGTTTTGAGGGAAGACCTGGGTGCGCCTCAGAGGTCCCGGGCTACCCAAGCCCATCGGGAAGCCGCTTCTGAGGTGACCGCTTTGGTTATCAAGGGTAGATTCGGGAAGCGAATCGATCGGAGATGCTGCTCGCCGTGCGCCGGGCCACTCCAAAGGTCGGGGCAGCCCAGAACGCAGTCATGGAGCTTCCAGGGCATTAGGGTTCTTAACAGAATGTGGGACGAAGTCTTGCCAATATTTGGCAGGAAAAGGCCTATCTCGGTATTGGGTCGCTTGTCTTGTCAGCAACCGAACCTTCCTTATATCTGATAACAGTCGTCTGATCGACGAAGAAGAAAGGCCGAACTGCGGACTCTTCGTCAGGGTTCGCGGTACATATAAATGCCGAGTCGGGTAGTCCAACCTTACCCTCCGGATCTACGTCACCAAGAGTGACCAGGAAAGTGTAGCCGCTCTTGTACCCCGCTGCCAGGTTGGGATCGACCAGGCCCTCGGGCGCAAGGTCAGCCAATATGCCGTATTTCTTGTACTTTCGCTCATAAAGCAGCTGCGCGGTGGTTATCGTTCGCATGCTCTGAATCGCGGAGCCGGACTGAGCGTTCTGCTTCGCCCTTCGCAGGCCTGGTATAGCGATGGCTGCGATGATTCCAATGATCAACATAACAACCAAAAGCTCGATTAAAGAGAACCCGCGTTGTGCCTTCATGATTTGCTCCTTTTCACTTCGATCCCCTGCTAGCTCGAACCCGACTTGTTCCGATCGAACTAACTCAGTGCAATGCCTGTGCCAACACGGGATGGGAGACTTCAATACCATGCAATTTGATCGAATCCCTGTGCCTGGCGATCTGCCAGTCCAGGTGACCCGGCGTATCTTGGAGAGAACGGAGAAGATCTTCAGATGCGGGTAGGAGGAGGCATTTCTGTCCCTAATGCCGGTTGACAAGGCACTATCCGCCTCGCTTTTGAGATCCGGTCAGAATGAATTCTTTGCGCGTGAAGAGATTACGTCAATTGCGATGAGATCTCAATCCCGGCTTCTACATCAGAAGGGGGCTGGATGCGGCCACGCGCGTGAAGCCTGGTCTCTTCGCGTACAATAGGGAAAGCAGGCTGAGATCTCACCTTTGCATGCGTTCCGGACGTTAAGACTCATCCCCGATCCCTGAAGGGTGTCAGAGGCTCCGATCAGCGGCGCTTCGAGAGTTCGTATCCAGGAGCATCGGGAGCGATATCCCGTTCGCAACTGCGGCCTTGCGACGGAGACTCTTGTAGTAGAGGGCCATCGTGATACCCAGAATCGCCAGCGAGATCAAGGACCACAGGACTGCCCATACCATTGCGGGAATGACGCCCCCGGTTGCCGCCGCCATATTCTGAGCATCCGTTGGCCTGGACGAGTCGTAAGCCGACAGATATACAAGGGTGCGAAGATCATAAAATGCATTCAACAGGCACTGGACTGCAAGAAAGCTCATCAGGAAGTGGGCTACGCGAACCCGTGCCTTCAGAGCCAGCACGATGCAGCCGATCCCAAAAACCAGCCCGGCGAGCCACGCAAGGAGATTGCCTCCGAAGAAGACCGTCATGAAGATCAGCACTACGCCGGTACCAATTGTGGCTGCGCGGAGATAGCGTACCTGTCTCAGCAGCAACAGCAGGCCTGCACCATACAGGGTCGTGCTCAGATAACCCGCACTGGAAATCAGCAGCCCTGCCCCACCCACGGTCTCAGTCACTCCGCTGCCGCTCCAATCCAGCGCGACTCGATTCACCCTGCCCAGCGTGCCAAGCGCGACCAGGGCATGCCCAGATTCGTGAATCAGGGTCACGAAGATCCGAATAGGATAGGTAATCACTTCAGCAAATGGGATGAACCACAACACCAGCGTAACCGCAGACGCAAGCATCAGTAGTCTGAATGAGTCTCTAACTTCGGACTGGCTTTGCATAGCTGTGTGTACGAGCGGCGGGCATCCGATGTTCGTTTGCTTCTGTCGGGCCACCGCGGGAACCGCACAATGTCGCCGCCCTGGGTACGCACGCTTCCAGCGTGCTCGTCCTCTAACAAGGGACAGCTCGCTCCCGCTTATGACTTGCGCTGATAGTCTCCAGAAGTCCCGCCTTTCTTAGACTCGAGGCGGATGTCCGTGATTACCATCCCTTTGTCCAGCGCCTTGCACATATCGTAAAGCGTGAGGGCGGCGACCGAAGCCGCGGTCAGCGCTTCCATCTCGACGCCCGTCTTGCCGTCAGTGGTAGCTGTTGCAATTATCGCAATCCCGTCGTCACGCACCTCGACCTGGACGTCGGCATGATTGAGCGGAAGAGGGTGACAGAGCGGAATAAGATCGGCGGTGCGCTTGGCTGCCAGCACGCCGGCAATCCTGGCAACCTCCAGGGCGTCGCCTTTGGGAGTGCGGTGCTCCCTGACCGCGGCGACAGTTTCAGAAGACATACGTACGAATCCGGTCGCCACCGCAGTCCTGCTGGTGACGGGCTTCCCGCTCACGTCCACCATTCGAGCGCGGCCTTCTTCATCTATGTGAGTCAACGGCATAATGAACGCCGCTAATTAAACACCCAAACGTCAATCGACGTCCACTGGGACTGCACTGTAGTCCATCCTCGTGACTACGGCCTGGCTAACTCAGAGAGGACTGAGGCACAGGACCTCAACCATGTCGCCTGCTTCGATCTCGTGGACCTCTTCGCCGACGACTATCAAGGCATTTGCATTCATGAACGCCACAAGATCAGAGGAGCCACCCCACTTGAGAGACTCGGCGACAGCGCGACCTCCTTCGATGTACAGGCGAGCCGGAAGGTAACTTCGGCGACTCGACGTGTCCCGAATGGCGCGGGAAAGTGTCGCAACAATCGTGGGAAGCGAAGGTGAGTTGTCCCCCTGCATCTTCCTGATCGCGGGACGGGCAAACACATTGAAGGTCACGGATGTGGAGACCGGGTTGCCGGGAAGGCCAAAGTACCATGTCGAGTCGCGACGCGCGAAAACGGTAGGCTTACCGGGCCTGATCATGATCTTATCGAAATAGATCTCGGCGCCGATGTTACTTAGCGCTATCTTGACCAGGTCGTAGTCTCCCATTGAAACACCGCCCGATGTTATGACCAGATCGCTATGCGCTGAAGCTTCAAGCAGTGCCTGTCGCGTCGCCTTTTCAGTGTCTGTGACCGTTCCCAGATTACGAACAATCGCGCCTGCCTGCTGGGCGTACGAAGCGAGGGTATAGCTGTTTGAGTTTCTTATCTGAGCGCCGCCTGGTTTCGCGGAGACTTCGATTAGCTCGCTGCCGGTCGAGATGACTGCCACTCTCGGCCTGACTCCAACGGTTACCGTGTCGTATCCGAACGAGGCGAGAACCGCCATCTCGGCCGCGCCAATCTGCTTGCCCGCCTCCCCGACGACCTCACCCTTTCCAACCTCGCTGGCGTGCGGAGTAATGAATTGTCCGGCCTTCGCCGGCTCTTTGATCACTACCGTATCGCCATCGGTCTCTGTGACCTCCACCTTTTGAACGGCGTCGGCTCCCGCCGGCAGAGGGGCGCCGGTGAAAATCTTGAGGGCTTCGCCGGGACCAAGAATCCCCTCAAATGTCGCCCCGGCAGCGATCTCGCCAATTATTCGCAGACTGATGGGTGAAGTCGTGAGATCTGCAGAGCGGACGGCAAAACCATCCATCCGCGCGCGATCAAAGGGCGGGAGATCGATGTCCGCGACGATGTCCTGGGCGAGTATGCGGCCCAGCGCCTCGTCAAGCGGTACCGTCTCTACACCCAGCGGTTCGACGCGCTTCAACGTGATGATGAGCGCTTGATCTACGGTGATCATGACCTTAGGCTGAACAGGATGAGAACCGGGTGAGCGCAACCGAAAAGGACTGGGAGATGAATCAAGAGATCATCACCCAGTCCTTAAAAGAGTGGCGGAGCCGACGGGATTCGAACCCGCGACCTCCGACGTGACAGGCCGGCGTTCTAACCAGCTGAACTACGACTCCGCATCAGACATTCAATTCTTCCTCAGCATTTCGAGCATGCGCCCCGTCGATCCTGGTGGGCGGTACTGGAATCGAACCAGTGACCCCCGGTTTGTAAGACCGATGCTCTACCGCTGAGCTAACCGCCCCGCTTGGCGAACGACTACTATAGAGAGCGCTCTGGAAATCTGTCAAGCACCAACAGGACCGATCTCCCTATTCTCATTCTTGGGCTTTCGTCAAATCGAGGGACTGGTCGGGGATTGGGGCCTGGGATTTCGCGCAACATCGTCCGTTGAGTCTTCACTCGTTCAGGTTGTCGCGAACCAGAGCGAATTTCAGGTCAAAGCGTCTCCCTCGTTCTAAGAGAAAGTTTAGGTAACGGTTGACAAACGGGCTGCGTCTAAACATTGTAGGTTCAGGCTTCGGACTTCGGCCTGAGCGCTGGGAAGGCACGAACAGCGGAACGGAATGGAGAAGAGAGAAAGAGATGTTGAAGAAAACCTTACAGGCGATCAAGAAGCGACGAATACTTCTGGTTATCCTGGTTCTCATTGGTGGCGGCGCCGTAGCGACTGCATTGTTGTGGGGTAGGAATGCAAGCGCCAGCGACTACATTACGGCGAAAATCGAAAGGACTACTGTCGAAGTCAAAGTCTCGGCAACTGGCACAGTCCAGGCCGTAACCACGGTCCAAGTAGGTTCACAGGTATCCGGCACAGTCTCCTTTTTGGGAGCCGACTTCAACTCTCAAGTCAAAAAGGATCAGGTCGTTGCTCGACTCGATCCGGCCATATTCCAGGCCCAGGTCGACAATTCAAAGGCCAACGTGCTGAATGCCGAAGCCGCGGTTCGTGGCGCCGAAACGGAGATCAACAGTCAGAAGGCGAACTTGTCCGCGTCGAAAGCGAATCAGGAAGTCACTCGCGTGCAGCGCGATGATGCGCTCGCCCTGGTAAAGCGATATAAGGAGTTGGTCAACGTCATCTCCGGCCGAGACCTGGAAGGCGCTCAGGCACAGGCCAACGCCGCTATTGGACGCTACGAACAGGCCACCGCTCAGATCGCACAAATCCAGGCTGCCAACGAATCCGCCAAAGCAAAACTGGAACAGAGTAAGGCATCCCTGACTCAAGCCCGGGCACAACTCGACCAGTCCCAACTAAACCTGAGTCACACCATCATAACCTCGCCAATCGACGGCGTGGTTGTCTCGAGGAACGTGGATAAAGGCCAAACCGTCGCGGCCAGTCTTCAGGCGCCCACTCTCTTCACCATAGCGAACGACCTCACCAGAATGCAGGTGCTGGCATCGATTGATGAAGCGGACGTGGGACAGATTCGTCAGGGTATCAAGGCTGACTTTCAGGTCGATGCCTACCCGGGCGAGACTTTCAGCGGCCAGATATCACAGGTCAGACTCAATGCCCAGACCCTGCAGAACGTTGTCACCTACAGCGCGGTCATCGACGTTTCCAATCCCGATTTGAAACTGCGCCCGGGTATGACCGCAAACATCACAGTCTCTGTTGCCCGGAAAGACGACGTATTGACCGTCCCCAACGCAGCGCTTCGTTTCAAGCCGGAGCTTTCAGATAAACAGCAAGCAGACTTGAAGGCGAAGATGGAAGCCCGCAGGGCGCAGCGCGAGGCTGAACGTCAGGCTCAAGGCGATGCGCCGGCTCGCGACAGAGGCGGCGACTCTGCTGGATCGGGCCAGGGGCGACCGGCAGAGGGCGAGGGCGGCCAGCGCCGCCAGGCCCAGCAGATTTGGATACTCACCGACGGCAAGACAATAGAGCCCCGCTTCGTTCGCACCGGCATAACCAATGGCCGCATTACTGAAGTAATGGGTAACGACATCCACGAAGG
This sequence comes from Blastocatellia bacterium, assembly GCA_036003885.1. GTDB lineage: Bacteria > Acidobacteriota > Blastocatellia > UBA7656 > UBA7656 > DASYSA01. Next base: position 13,294 of record DASYSA010000273.1, read on the forward strand.
TGAGATAGTCGTAACGGGCCAAAACGAGGCTAACGGCGGGAGTCGACCCCAGACGACCACGACGCCGTTCGGTCAACGTCCGGGGGGAGGCGGCCCAGGCGGAGGCGGACCGCGAGGACCAAGATAAGCCTAAGGTGCGAGCAATAAGGAAGCGGAAGGTCAATTTGGAAACTCAAGTCAAATACGAAAAGCGAGTTGCCGTGCCTGCTCACGCTCAGGGACTGATTACGCTCGACCACGTCCATAAGACCTATAAGATGGGGGATGTGGAGATACACGCGCTGCGCGGCGTATCGCTCGAGATCGATCGCGGCGAGTTTGTTGCGATCATGGGAGCATCCGGCTCAGGAAAGTCAACCACGATGAACATCCTGGGCTGTCTGGACCGCCCGACCCGCGGACATTATCACCTTGATGGTGAGGATGTCTCTAAGATGTCGAAGGACGAGCTTGCCGATATCCGGAATCACAAGATTGGGTTCGTCTTTCAGGGCTTCAATCTGCTCTCGCGAACATCGGCCATCGAGAACGTCGAATTGCCAATGCTCTACCTTGGCATCAAGCATGCCGAGCGAATGAGGCGCGCCCAGGAAGCTCTGGAGGTCGTTGGCCTCGGCGATCGCCTCCATAACATGCCCAATCAGCTTTCCGGAGGGCAACAGCAGCGCGTGGCAATCGCCCGGGCGTTGGTCAATGATCCGACCATCGTGCTCGCCGACGAGCCGACGGGGAATCTCGACAGTCGTACCTCGATCGAGGTTATGGACGTTTTCCAACGCCTCAACCGGGAGCGCGGAATCACAATCGCGCTGGTGACGCACGAGCCCGATATAGCTCAATTTGCCAACCGGGTAGTCGTCTTCCGAGACGGCCGCATCAGCCGCGATTATGTCGTTGACGCCCCACGCTCCGCACACGAGCTTCTGGAGAGCCTGCCTCCACTCATTGATGACGACGAGGAGGACGAAGAATGAACCTGCTGGTCACCTTCAGAGTAGCCCTTCGCGCATTGGCTCGTAACAAGATGCGCTCGGCACTGACTATGCTCGGAATCATCATCGGCGTTGCAGCGGTGATAGCGATGGTTGGAATCGGGCAGGGCGCCTCGGCCTCAATTCAGTCGCAGATCGCAAATCTGGGCAACAACATGCTCTTCGTGTGGTCCGGCTCAATGAACACGGGCGGGATGCGTGGAGGCGCCGGCTCCACGAACACCCTTATTCCTGAAGATGCGGATGCCATCGAACGGGAATGCCCTTCAGTGCGCGCCGTAAGTCCCGGCGTTCGCGCCAACGGCCAGCTCGTATTCGGTAATCAGAACTGGAGCGCGTCGAGCGGTATTCAAGGGGCGAATGAAAAATTCCCGGACATTCGGGCATGGCCCGTCGCCAGCGGGGAGTTCTTCAGCGAAGGAGACGTTAGAACATCGGCGCGCGTCTGCGTCCTTGGCAAGACGATTGCCGACAACCTCTTTTCCGGCGGTGATCCGGTCGGCCAGACGATGCGAATTCGGAATCTCCCCTTCCGCGTAATCGGCGTACTCAGCATCAAAGGCCAGAACCAGAACGGCCAGGATCAGGACGACACGGTCATTGTTCCCTACACGACGGCGCAGAAGAAGATGCTTTCCATCACAAGTATCAACCAGATCATGGTCTCTGCTATCAGTCCGTCGGCAACCTTCACAGCGGAGAAGCAGATCACTGATCTCCTCCGGCAGCGTCACAAGCTTAGCCCAAATCAAGAGAATGATTTTTTCGTTCGCAACCTTACCGACGTTGCCGAGGCAGCCGATCAATCCAGCAAGATAATGACGAACCTGCTCGCTTCGATTGCCGGGGTCTCTCTCATGGTAGGCGGCATCGGGATCATGAACATCATGCTGGTGTCGGTCACCGAACGCACCCGAGAAATTGGTATTCGGATGGCGATCGGCGCCAGAAGCAAAGTGATCCGGCGTCAGTTCCTGATCGAATCAATCACGCTCTCGCTTGTCGGCGGCATTATTGGGGTGTTGCTCGGCATTGTAGTTGCGGTCGTTATCCCGAAGCTGCTCGCCTGGCCGACGCTCGTTTCGCCCGCGTCCATAGTTGGCTCAGTAATCTTTTCGATGGTGGTGGGAGTGGTCTTCGGTTACTACCCGGCCCGAAAGGCAGCCGCGCTTGATCCCATTGACGCCCTGCGGTATGAGTGAGAAGAGGAGGATCTAGGATTTAGGATTTAGGATCCGGGATCCAGGATTTGGCATCCAGGTTGAGCGCGAATCTAGAGGTCGTAACGTTGGTTGGTTCCACATTGGGAAAGATCGTTCTTGCATCCTAAGTCCTCGATCCTGGATCCTAAATCCTAGATCCTAAATCCTAGATCCTTCCCCTTGTCCCGCCAAATGGTTATAATAGTCGAACAAAGCAGCCAGCAGTGGCGTTTTAGCTAGTGGGATTGATAGGCCAAGACGGTTGATGAAGCAAAAAGTATCGATAACAGCGATCCTGATAGCAATCATATCGCCGGCGCTTGGCGGTCTAACGGCGTCCGCCCAGACCTCCGCGAATCAAGAGACGGCGCCGGCAATGGCTAAGCAGACAGAGATTCGCGAGATAGTCAGCTCTGCTGAAAGTCACTACCAGAGGGGCCAACAAGCCTACGCTGAAGGCGAGTACGACAGAGCTCGCCGCGAGTTCGACCTGGCAATAGACGCGATCATGGTGGGCGCCATAGACGTGCGCAGCGATGACCACTTGCGCTTCTACTATCGCGAGTTGATCGAGAAGATCAATCGCTATCAGATCGCGGCGCTCGAACAGAAGGATGGCGGCTTCAGCGAGCAGCGGTACGAACCATCTCCTCTCGATAAGATAGCTTCTCTGTCGGACGCGGATCTTGAAGAAGTGGCTGCGGTCGAAGATGGGATTGCCGGCAGCTTCAACTTCGATTTCACATCTGCCTTACCGGTGAAGCAGTTCATCGGCTATTTTGCCAGAGGCCGCGGCCGCACAACTATGGAGGCGGGACTTCTGCGATCCGTCCGCTTCCGCGAAATGGCTGAACGCATCTTCAAGGAAGAGGGCGTGCCTACAGACCTGATCTGGCTTGCGCAGGTGGAATCAGGTTGGAACCCCTATGCGCTGTCATCGGCGAACGCGAAGGGCATTTGGCAGTTCGTTCCGTCAACCGGATCGCGATTCGGGCTCGCGCAGAATTACTGGGTCGACGAGCGATCAAACCCGGAGAAATCGACCCGCGCCGCCGCCCGCTATTTGAAGTTTCTCGCCAACCGCTACAACCAAAGTTGGTCGCTTGCGCTTGCTGCCTATAATACCGGCGAGGGCAATGTCGATTCAGCAATCGCGCGGTCGGGAAGTCGTGACTTTTGGCGATTGCACAACGGCGGCTACATGGCTCAGGAGACGCGCAACTACGTGCCGGCCATCCTCGCTGTCGTTACGATAGCCAAGAATCCGAAAAAGTACGGATTCGAAATGCCGCCCGCTTATACTTATCGCTATTCCACACAGACGATCACCAGCCAGACTGCCCTCAAGCCGTTGGCCAAAAAACTCAAGGTGTCCTACGGCACACTGCTCGATCTGAATCCGGAACTCCAGCGTGGCATGACACCTCCCGGTAAACACCTCATCCGCATTCCTGCTGAGCAGGTGCATAAGCCTGAGCTCCTCAACGAAGCGAAGATCCCTGAAGACCCCTCAGTCCGGTAGATCATAGTAGCTCGGTTTCAACCTAATC
>DASYSA010000274.1:0-6044 GCA_036003885.1 Blastocatellia bacterium
CTCCCACGGGCGAGATGCCGGATGAGTTGAAGCAGATAAGGGAAGAAAACGTTTAGCGTTTTACGTTTTGCGTTTCGCGTTCTGTTCATGGAGAGGCACGCGAAACGCCAAACGCAAGACGTAAAACGTAAAACGCAAAACGAGGAAAAATGCCAGATGCAACCTTGAGAGTCTTTCGTGGTGATCGCGAAGGGGGAGCGCCAGTTGATTACACGGTTCCGGTAGTGACGGGGATGGTGGTGCTCGATGCGCTGCACTACATTCAGGGTCACCAGTCGCAGGACCTGGCGGTTCGGTGGAACTGTAAAGCGGGCAAGTGCGGGTCCTGCTCGGCGGAAGTCAACGGCCGGCCCCGGCTCACGTGTAAGACTCGAATGGACGAACTGCCTAAGGACGAACCGATCACGGTCTTTCCGATGAAGTCATTTCCGCTCATAAAGGATCTGGTGACCGATGTCTCCTGGAACTACAAGGTCAATAGGAGAATTCCGCCGTTTACTCCGAGACCGGGTGTAGAGTGGAAGATGTACCAATACGACATCGACCGCGTCCAGGAGTTTCGCAAGTGTATCGAGTGCTTCCTGTGCCAGAACGTGTGCCACGTACTGAGGGACCACGAGAAGCAGGATCAGTTTGCCGGCCCGCGCTTTTTCGTGCGGGTCGCGGGGCTCGAGATGCATCCGCTGGATGGGATCTCGCGCGCCGACTTGCTGAAAGAAGACCTTGGGATCGGCTATTGCAATATAACCAAGTGCTGCACCGAGGTATGTCCGGAGGATATTCACATAACGGACAACGCGATCATACCGCTCAAGGAGCGGGTGGTTGACGAGTATTACGACCCGCTCCGCTCGCTAGTGCGAAAGATATTCGGGCGTAAGCAGGAATAGTCATTTGTCATTGGTCACTTGTCATTGGCCACTTGTCATTGGCATCTTTGTTAGGCCTTATTTGGTTTTTGCTAAGTGGAAAATAACGAATTACAAGTTACCAATGACAATGACGATCATTGTATTTTGGGAGGCGAGAATGGAACTGAAATTGAAAGCCATCTCGACAAACGGCGTCGCCGGGGCGCTCTCTTTGGCCATGCTCTACCGCAATCTGAACGAGCCTGGCGAAGCTGAATCGATCTGCCGGGACGTGCTGGCGATCGAGGTAGGCAATCAGACGGCTCTCAGGCTGCTGGGTCTTGCCATCACCGATCAGTTTGGCGGCGGCCCCTCCGATCGATGGGCCGAGGCTTCATCGATTTTTCAAAGCCTGACCAACCGCTACGAGCGGCTCTATTACACCGGCATCCTGAATGAACGGAGGGCCAAGGCGCAACTCCGCGCCGGGAGGGCGCCCCACACGCTGCTGGTGCTGTTCGAGGACGCCATGCGTTGTTTCGAGCAGGCCGAAGAGATCCGCCCTGAAGGCAACGACGATTCAATACTGCGATGGAACCGCTGCGTGAGACTGCTTCACAGCCTGGGTCCGGAGTGGCGGACAGAGGAAGTCGAGCACTTCGATGCGCACGACAGCCCACCCGTATAACGTTTTACGTTTTGCGTTTTACGTTTTACGTTTGCGTTCCGCTGTCATTGTTTAACGTAAGACGTAAAACGTAAAACGCGAAACGTCTCTCGCGTTGACTTTTCTCGAACCCATTTGATAGCCTCCCTCTTAACGATGCCTCTCATCCGGTCTGTACTACAATAAGTTCATTTCACAAGAAAGGGGTCAATGGGTCTCAATCACAAAGTTATTTTTGGCATGAAACTTCGCCAGTTCCGCGAACAGGCATCTTTCTCCCTGACTGACTTCGCCAACCGAACGGGGCTCTCGACTTCGTACGTAACCGAGATCGAACATGGCAAGAAATATCCGAAGGCCGAAAAAATCGCCCGAATGGCTGGCGTGCTTGGACGCAGTTACGACGATCTTGTTTCGATCAGGCTCGATGAAGAGTTGAGCCCGCTTGCAGGGTTTCTCGGCTCGCCCGTTCTGCACAACTTTCCCTATCATCTGTTCGGCATATCGCCTGCCCAGATAGTCGAGTTGCTCACCCGTCAACCCGCCGAAGCCAGCGCCCTGGTTAACGCGCTAATTGGGATTGCAGAGCGATACAACATCGGCGTGGAGCACCTGTTCCGGTCCGCGCTCAGATCCTATCAAGAGCTGAATGAGAACTACTTTCCTGAAATCGAAAAAGCGGTGGATGATTTCGTGAAGACCGCGGAGATTACGACGCGGCCGACCCCGGGCTACAGCGAGTTGCGCGGGTTGATCGAGGGTCGATTCAACTACCGGCTTGATGACCGCCGCCTTGGGCGTCACCCGAAACTGCAGCATTTTCGCTCTGTGCTCATAGACAAGAACCGGGAGTCGCCGAAACTCCTCGTCAATCCGTCGCTCTCGGAACACCAGAAGAAGTTCATCCTGGCGCGTGAAATAGGCTATCGCGTGCTCGATCTCAAGGAACGCGCGATGACATCGGCACCTGAACGCGTCGACTCCTTTGAGCAAGTGCTGAACGACTTCAAGGCTTCTTATTTTGCGGGTGCGCTGCTGATCAATCGCGAGTGCGCGCACGCCGATCTGAAGGAGTTCTTCGCGCTGAAGACCTGGCAGCCGGACCGGTTCCGGGCATTCCTCGGCAGATACGAAGTGACGCCGGAGATTTTCATGTACCGGCTGACCGAAGTGCTGCCCAGGTACTTCGGAATAAAGCTTCACTTCTTGAGATTCAATCACGAAGGCGGGGATTATCATCTGGTGAAGCACCTTAATATGTCACAGGTGTTGATCCCCGGAGGGACCGGCGTGGACGAACACTACTGCAGGCGATGGCTGGCGATCCGGATACTCCAGAAGCTGGAGAGCGACAGGGGCCTTCGCAAAAAGATAGACGAGCCCGTCGTCGACGCTCAGCTGTCCCAGTTCGTGGATACCGAAGCCCGCTTCTTCTGCATCGCGATGGCGCGGCACCTTGCTTTGAACCGCTCGGCCACGTCCTCGGTTTCGCTGGGCTTCAGGTTCGACATGGATTTCGAGCGCAAGGTCAGGTTCTCAAACGATCCGAAGATCACCCGGCTGGACATCAATGGTACCTGCGAGAGATGCCGTCTAACGGACGAAGAATGTCGCGAGCGTGTAGCGCCTCCACACCTCCTCCAGCTTCAGCAGGCTCGCGCTGAGATTGAAGAGGAGCTGAGTTCTCTTCGGTAGGGAGAGTGGGGGAGTACTGAGTTCTGAGTTCTGAGTTCTGAGTTCTGAGTACTGAGTACTGAGGCTAAGTTCTGAGTGCTTGAGTGCGGAGTACCTGGAACTCAGAACTCAGTACTCAGAACTCTCCCACTCTCCGCTACCCTCCGAGCGCCTGCTTGCAATAGGCCAGACTCTTCCTCACCTCAGCAACCGTGTCGACGCCCTTGTATTCGTACTCTATGTTTGCCGGAATCTTCCACTTGCCCTCTCTGAGCGCAGTGAGCACGGCCTTGATAGGAGTGTCACCCTCCCCGAACGGAACGTTGTCACCCTGATTGCGTTTGCGGTCCTTCAGATGAAGAGTCACAATCCGGCCATGATTCTGTTTGAGAAAATCGACCGCATTGAAGTTGGCGGCGGTGAAGTGTCCGATGTCGAGGTTGATCGCGATGTACTCGGATGTCCCCTTCATCGCTTCGACGAAGTTGTCGGGAGTCGCAAACTCGTTGGGGCGGATGTTCGAGTGATTGTGCATGCCGACTCGCATCCTGGCCCGTTTGGCGAAGGGATCGACGCGTTTGGCGGTGCTGACGTTCGAAGATGCGGTGATCACCTTAACTCCGAGGGCCAGGGCCATCTCGAAGCCTCGGGCAATCTCCTCGTCGCTGAAGTCGTCGCGGAAGCTCAGATTGTAAGCGTAGAGGTCGATGCCTGCGCGGTCGAACTTCGCTCGCACGGCTTTGAACTCGTCCATGGGGACAGTCAACCGCCATTTGCGCAGCGCCTCGCGAGGGTTTGGCTCCCTGGCAAAACGTTCCCGGGGCGGCTCGACATGCGCCTGCCACAGTTCGCAACTGCTCAAGCCTATCTCGACCATCGCTTTAATGGCATCGTCCAATGAGCGGTCACGGAAGCTGTAGCTCTGCACACCCACCTGTACTCCGTGGAACTTCGAGTCGGGCTTGCTTGCCCCGCCGGCACTGCCCACATTTACCACCGAGGCCGCCAGCCCGCCGAGAGCCAGCTTGCTCCATTCTCTTCTGGTCAGTTCTGACATGGGATCTCCTTTGCTGAAAATGGACTGCCGGTTGTCTCGGCGGCGGCCATCATAGATGCGGGGCATTCGTTTCGCAAGGTGAGAACCTGAAGCTGCTGCGATCTTGAGTCCCGGTTTTGATTGCAACCCGATGAAGACAAGGCACCAGGCTCTATTTCAAGTCTGGAATATTCAGTACTAAAGGCTTGTCTTCCCTTTCGGTTCCCTGGGTGTTAGACTTCAGTGTGATCTGACCTCGAAGGGGGTTGCCAATGGGTAAGAAGATCCTGGTAGTCGAAGATGACTTCGATACCCGCTACGTCCTGTCCCTGATACTGAAAGCTGAAGGCTATGAAGTCATTACTGCCGGCGACGGCGAATGCGCATTCACCGTAGCCATGGAAGAGAAACCCGACCTGATCGTTACTGACCTCTTCATGCCACGACTCAATGGCATTGACCTGACCCGCAAGATCAGACTGGAGGATGAGACTCGTCTGATTCCAATCATAGCGATCACCGGGTATAGTGACGCGACGATAGAGCGAGCGAAAGCGGCGGGCGTCTCCGCTTGCGCGCGCAAGCCCCTGGCCTTCGCCGAATTCGTTTCTACCGTAAAAAGTCTGCTCGCGCCTGCTGCTTGAGGTGGGAGCGGATGGACTGTTGAAGAGGCGGCTGCCACACAGGCGGACGTACTATCAACGCCCCTCGTGCGCCTGTGCTTGATCTACCTCGCTTGCCGCTTGCCCCGCTCGTTTTTCAATAAACTCTCTCAATTCCACAACCGAAGCTGGTATAATGCTGGACGATTTCAGGCTCCAGCCCCTTCGGCCGCTAACAGATAGAGTCAGGTGTCAGGTGCGAGGTGTCAGGTTCCAGCTGCCTGACACCTGGAACCTGACACCTGGAACCTGAGTTATGTCCAGGAAGCCGCGATCCGATTCGAGCAAGAAACAGACCACCGCTCCTGATGGCGGCCGTGGAGGCTGGATCTATGGGCCTGCTCTCGACCTTGTCGTGGGCTGCGGAGCGTGGTCGGCCCCGCTGCTGTTACTTGCCTATCCTCTCGGAACGCGCGACGAGGGATTGGCATCGTTCGCCTTTTACGCTCTGGCTCTGGTGTTCAACTACCCTCATTTCATGGCGACGATCTACCGCGCCTACCGAACGAAGGAAGAGTTCTCCAGGTACAAAATCTTTACGGTTCACCTGACGTTGCTGGCGTTGGCAACCATTGTGGTGGCGCACTGGGCTTATTGGATGGTGCCCTGGGTTTTCACCATCTACGTCACCTGGAGTCCCTGGCATTACACCGGGCAAAATTTTGGATTGGCGATGATGTTCGCTCGCCGAAATGGGGCGACACCCTCGCGAGCGGTTCGCCGCGCGCTGCATCTGTCCTTTTGGGCTTCCTACTTACTGATCTTCATACGCTTTCACACCGGGCCATCCGGGGGCTACCTGATTTCGCTCGGACTGCCTGAATCGCTGACGAAGCCTGCAAGCATCGGGCTTGCGGTGACATTCCTGGCATTGGGATTCTGGAGCCTGCGCGCGCTGGTTCGGCAGGTTGGAGCGCGTGCGATGGTGCCGACGATGGTTCTTTTCGGGACCCAGTTCTTATGGTTTGTTGCGCCGCTTGCCCTGGAGATCGGCACACGAAGTCGCCTTCCTCAGACTCTCTACAGCAGCGGGATACTTGCCGTCATGCACGCGGCGCAATACATGTGGATTACGAGCTACTACACCAGGCGTGAAACAGAAGCGTCCGGCCGGCGCTGGAGGCCGTTGTTTTACTTTCCAGCGCTCATCGTCG
>DASYSA010000275.1:0-19771 GCA_036003885.1 Blastocatellia bacterium
CCAACCGCCTGGCGAGGCCGGCGCAACGACTGTGACGCACTTCAATTGTCACGCTCACCGGGTCCACTAACCATAGCTCGCGTACGCCGAGCGCCAGGTACGTGTCGGCCTTGTTTGTCCGATCATAGACCGCCGTACTCTTAGACAAGTATTCGAACACGATGTCGGCTGAGGTGCGCCGCTTCCCCATCTTCGCGGCAAGCTCGTGAGACACGTACATCATGTCCGGTTCGAGATTTGTGCTGTCGATGTAAAGCGACGCGTGAGGATGGTAAACACTTCTCGGGTTTCCGTGGTTGCGAAGAGAGCCTACCAGGGAGGAATTCAGACGCGAGTCGAGATCATCGTGAGGTGGATCAGGTGGTGGGACCATGTACAACACTCCTCCGATCAGGTCGTAGTGCGAGCCGCCGTCGGGTTCGGGAAGCTCCCAGAACTCTTCAACGGTGTACTGATGCAGGAGGGGCGAAAACGCTACATGAGTCTCTGTTGCTTCTGTCGTGGACATACAGCTTACCTCGTCTGGATTCGTCGCCATACACTATACCACCACGGGAATTAGTTGCCTCAATCATTGCTCGGAATAGCAGGTTGGTTCACAGCGAACGGGCTCTGAGACAGCCCGCAGATTGAGAGCGCGGATGCGATGACATCTTGTCGTCTCAGCATTCGGGCTTGAACAGTTCATCGAACGGGTATTAAAGTGTTTATCCGCACGTTCCGATCCCGTGCCCGGCTGGATTACCAGATTGCTTCCAGTATCTATGTTGACGAACCAGCGATTAGCCGGCCGTTGTCAATCAATCGGCATTTCCGATAACGGAGGACCGCATGAGACGCCTGCTCTTGATCCTGATTGTTCTCTTATGGCTTCCGATCCTGCTGCACCGGACCGGACCTGAGTCGGCAACTCAGGCTGACAAGATTGAACGCAACCCTGTTGACTTCGATGAGGACAGAGGCGATGAGTCCGAGGTTCTTCTCGAGCGCATTCGGCTCTATTTGAGTCGACACGGTAACAATGGAAAAATCGAACCACAGCGCCGGCTGGAGACGGTCAAGGCGGAGTACCGCCACCGCATCGCCGAGGAAGGGAGCCGCGCGATCTCGCCGCAAACCGTTGGCGGAACCAATTGGGTGTCGCTTGGTCCAACAAACGGCGCCGGACGTGCAACCGCAATCGCGCCACATCCGACCGATCCCAACACGTTGTACATAGGAGCCGCCGGCGGCGGCGTGTGGAAGACCACCAACAGCGGCATTTCGTGGACGCCCTTAACCGACTTCATCAACGACCTCTCCGTGGGAGCGGTGGCCATTGCCCCATCGTCGCCGAACATCATTTACCTCGGCACCGGGGAGGGTGGGATCGCAATCGACTTCATTCCTGGTATCGGCTTTCTCAAGTCGACCGATGGCGGGGCGTCCTGGATCTTCCCTTCCTCGGTAATCGCGTCGAAGTTTTACCGCATCTCGGTTCATCCCACCAATCCGCAGGAGCTCGTGGCCGGAACGAATGCCGGGGGCTTTCGCTCCACGGATGGAGGCACTAACTGGACCCGAGTTATTGATCCTACTCAGTATCAGGACGTTGCCGACATTGTGCGGAACCCCAGCAATCCGCTGATCCTGTACGCAACCACCTGGGATGAACGCCGGTGGTGCGCACGGCCAACCGCCCAGTGCAACATATCGGCGCCTCGAGTGCTAAAGTCAACCGATGGCGGAGCGACGTGGGCAGAGAAGAGCTCGGGGTTGCCGGTGTCTTCGCCCACGGTTAGAGTCAACCGGCTCTCTCTGGCGATCAGCACCACGAACCCATCCGTTATCTACCTCGCAACCTCGATTCTCGATAGTCCAAGCGCAACGACAGAAGCGTCTCATGTCTACAAAACCTCCGATGGCGCTGAATCATGGAATGACCTGCCGGCAGTGTCCGGCAACAGCGATGTGAATATCAGTCAGTTCATGCGTACCCAGGGATGGTACGACAACACAATTGTAGTCTCCCCGACTGACCAGAACATCGTAATCGCCGGGGGAGTCACCTACATCCGCTCGACCGATGGGGGCTCGAGCTGGGGACGCCCAACGTTCACGGGAAGTTCGGTTCACGTAGATGTTCATGACCTGCGCTATCGCGGATCGACGCTTTACATCGCAAACGACGGGGGCATCTGGTCAAGCCCCGACAACGGGCAAACGGCAGTTGACCGCAATGCCGGACTCGTAACACGGCAATACTACGCGTTGGCGGTGGACCCGGTAAATCGGAACCGAATCCTGGGCGGTATGCAGGATAACGGAACAAATCGGCGCCCCGACTCCGGATCGACTTCCTGGACCGGCATAATCGGCGGAGACGGCTTTGAGTGCGGAGTCAATTCACTTGTGCCTTCGATCGCCTATGGGACTGTTCAGTTCGGAGCCATCTTCAGAACGAAGGACGCGGCCTCGAATTCGCCGGCGTTCTCGAACATTACACCACCATACTCGCCGGGCGAGAGCGGTCCATTTCTTTCATTGCTGACCGTCGATCCCGGGCAGCCTTCAACGATCTATACCGGTACGAATCGGGTATGGCGCAGCACAAATGCAGGCGACCTGTGGCAACCACTGAGCACGACTACCACCGACGGATCCATCTGGCCTTCGATCTTCAGCCTGAGCGCCATTTCGGTCGCGCGCTCGGATAGCTCAGTAGTGATGGCGTCCGGGTCAAACCGGGTCTTTCGCTCTACGAATGGTGGCTTAACATGGGCCGGCCTCACTAGCGGACTACCCTCCGCCGGAATTAACAACCTGGAGATCGACCCCAATCAGCCGAACATCGCATATGCCGCGATCGCCGGGAACATAGGGCAACGAGTCTATCGGACAACGGATGGTGGCTCGACATGGCAGCCCCGCAGCACCGGACTTCCGGGATTTTCCGCTCAGGTTGTAAGGGTGGATCCGACCGATAGCAACGTCCTGTTTTGCGGCACCGATGTCGGCGTCTATCGCTCCACTGACCAGGGCGTTTCGTGGTCTGCTTTCGGAACGGGACTACCGGATTCTTCGGTGCACGACCTCAGGATTCTGGAAGATGGTTCGGCGGTCAGAGTCGCAACTCACGGACGCGGGATATGGGAGTTGGAAGTGCCTCCTACCGGCAACACTCCGCCGACCGTGTCGGTTACGAACCCGATCGCGATTCAGACGATTGTCAGGGGCAGCAGTCTTGAATTCACTGGCCGGGTGACAGATCCGGACCTGGGAGATTCGATCTCGGCATCCTGGATATTCCCCGACACCTGGGAGAAGGCTCCTGCACCGATCGGAGTCGGAACCGTTTCTCATGTTTTCAATCTGGCCGGCATCTTCCCGGTCAGCCTCACTGCCAGAGACAGCCACGGGGCGATTGGATCATCCGCGATCACGATCAGGGTGACGGATCCGGATGACGACTGTTCAACTCCGCTGGTGATTCCTGGCGAGGGCCCATTTCCGTTCACGACCTCGCTTAACAATGAGACTGCAGAAACGCAGGCGACGGATCCCGGTCCTCCCTGCACGCCGAACCTTGGACGCGGCCGGACTCTCTGGCTCGAGTTCACTCCCGCGACTACCGGGACCTATCAATTCACTACCTGCGGCACTTCAGTGGATACAGTTCTATCGGCCTGGACCGGCTCCCGCTGCGGGCCCTATACCGCTATCGCCAACGCATGCAACGACGATGCGGCGTTCGAATCTACTTGCGCCGGGTCGCTGGGCTCTGATCTGACATTCCCGATCGCGGCAGGGCAGACGATCCGCATCCAGGCGAGTGGCATCAGGGCAACCGACGCGGGATTCTTTGTGCTGACAGTCGCGAGGATTGTGCCGAAAATTGTTGGCGTGTCGATCAGCGGTAAGAATCTCCTCGTCGCAGGAACCGGGTTTGATGATGGTGCCAGGATACTCGTCGACGGCGAACAGAAGAAGACCAGACCCGACGATTTCACTCCGTCGACTGCGTTGGTCGGCAAGAAGGTAGGCAAGAAAATAGCACGAGGCCAGACCGTCACGGTTCAGGTGCGCAATTCCGATGGTTCGTTGTCTAACGAATTTTCGTTCACCCGCCCATTATGAGAATTTTGGATTTTGGATTTTGGACCACGAGCTACCGCGATAGACTCGGCGACAGAAGGTTAGAACATGATGGACAATCTGTTAAAAGACGTTCGCTACGGTGTCAGGCATTTGCTTAAGAATCGAGGCTTCACGGTGGTCGCAGTAACAGCGCTGGCACTTGGCATCGGCGCCAACACCGCGATCTTTAGCGTAGTTAACGCAGTGCTGCTTCGCTCGCTTCCCTACCCTGGGGCTGAGCGACTGGTCACTATCCGCTCAAATCAATCACTGCTCGACTTCGTCGACATAGAAGCTCAGACACAGTCATTCGAACAGGCCGGCGCCTTCGTCCTTCAAGCCTTCGACTACACTGGAGGAAGCGAGCCGGTGCAGGTTCAGGCTGCTCTCATCGACACGGGCTTGTTTGAAGTCCTGGGTGCGCAGATCGAAATTGGGCGAACCCTCCCGCGTGAAGAAGATCGCTTCGGCGGCGACAGGCTTGTCGTGGTGGGCCGGGGATTCTGGCAGCGACACCTGGGCGGTGGCGCGGACGTCCTCGGCAAGACCATTCCACTCAGCGGAAACAATTACACGGTTGTCGGGGTGCTGGCCTCCACTTTCACCACACCACTGCGTCGAGGCGGTGGGGCCGATCAGATAGAGCCGGAAGTTTTCGTCTCCCTGCGAGTCGGTAATCCCGTTGCAGCCTCGTTTCGGGGAGTCCATTTCCTGCGCACTTTCTGGCGGCTGAAGTCCGACGTCACGATCGCCCAGGCGCAATCTGAAATGGAAGTGATCGATCAGAGGCTAGCCGAGCAATACCCGGAGGAGAACAAAGGGCGGCGCAGGGTGCTCGTGCCGCTGAAAGAAAACCTGGTGGGGGACACTCGTCCCTTCTTGCTGCTGTTGTTTGGAGCGGTCGGTCTCGTCCTGCTGATCGCCTGCGCGAACTTCGCGAACCTGCTGCTCGCACAAGCCGCTTCTCGCCATCGTGAGATCGCTGTACGGTCCGCGCTTGGAGCAGGGCGAGCGCGATTGGTGAGGCAGATGCTGACGGAAAGCGTGTTGGTGGCGATCATGGGTGGCACCGCCGGATTGCTGCTCGCGCTGTGGGGGATCAGTCTGTTGGTAGCCCTCAAGCCGGCGAACCTTCCGCGTATTTCGGGCGTGGGTATCGACGGGCCCGTGCTGTTGTTCACTCTCGTGGTATCAGTGGTAACAGGCATCCTGTTCGGGCTGGTTCCGGCGTGGAGCGCTTCGAGAGCCGACCTCAATGAAGCCCTGAAAGAAGGGGGCCGTTCTGCGAGCGGGGGAGTCTCGAAGCGCCGCTTGCGGAGTGTGCTTGTGGTGGCTGAGCTCGCAATTTCGCTGGTGGTGCTGATCGCGGCCGGGCTGCTGATCAGGAGCTTCTGGCAACTCAGAAGCACCGACCCCGGATTCGATCCTCGCGGTGTGGTCACTATGCGAATTGAGCTTCCCGAATCACGTTATCGCGAGATACCGAAGCAGAATCAATTTCGGACGCAGGTGCTGGATGAGTTGAACTCATTGCCGGGCGTTGAGGCAGCATTGATAAGCGAGCTGCCACTGGGAGGCGATTGGCTCACCCACAATTTCATCATCGACGGACGCGCGCCGCTGGCGCCGGGGGATGAGCCGGAGATATCCACCCGCAGCGCCACCAGGGGTTACTTCAAAGCGATGCGCATCCCGCTGGTGGGCGGGCGCGATTTCACGACACAGGATAGAGTGGACGCTCTCCAGGTCTGCATCCTCAACCAAAGCGCGGTTCGCGAGTACTTTCGTGATGAGAACCCGATCGGGGCCAGGATCAGGTGGGCGCGGGGGAACGCGGATTCCTGGATGATGATAGTGGGAGTGGTTGGTGACATTAAGCACTTTGAATTGGGGCAGCCGGAGCAGCCCGCCGTTTACACGGCCTACGAGCAGCAGGACCAGCCCTGGAAGCGATGGATGAGCGTCGTGATTCGCAGCAATTCCGGCCCGTCGACGCTGACTGACCAGGCTAAGAAGGCCGTCTGGGCGGTCGATAGTCAGGTACCCCTGACGCGGGTTCAAACGATGGCTGAGGTTATGGCTGCGTCGATAGCCGAACAGCGATTCAACATGCTGCTGCTTGGCATCTTCGCCGCAGTTGCGCTCTTGTTGGCATCGGTTGGGGTCTACGGAGTGATCTCTTATTCGGTCACTCAGCGGACGCATGAGATCGGTATTCGCATGGCGCTGGGTGCGAGGACCGGCTCGGTATTGAAACTGGTCGTCGGCGAGGGTCTTCGGCTGGCTGCCGTGGGAGTTGGGCTTGGGCTGGCTGCGGCTTTCGCGCTGACCCGACTAATGTCCACCTTTTTATTTGGAGTGAGCGCGACTGATCCGCAGACCTTCGTACTAATCTCGATCGTTTTAGTTGCGGTGGCTCTACTGGCGAGTTACATTCCAGCCCGACGCGCAACGAAGGTCGATCCGATGGTGGCATTGAGATGTGAGTAGGAAATGCGAATTTCGAAATGCGAATTGCGAATTGCGAATTGCACGTATTCGAGATTCGCAAATTTGCATTTCCTTCCCATCCTCGACATCACGTGATAAGTGCGAATGGCGAATCGTAAAATTTCCAATTCGAAATTCGCAATTCGAAATTCCTTTGTGGAGACGAACGTGAAACGAACGACAGGTTGTTTGGCTTTGCTTTGGATCGTCGTTGTTAACGCCCAGGCTCAAACTGTTGTCCCGACTACGATGGCGCAGCGCACTTCAGGACTCCAGCGGCAGGACGGTTTCCTCCCGCTCTATCTGGATTCCGCTAAGGGCCGCCTGCTCATGGAAGTTCGCCTCAACGAAGAGATGCTTTACTTCGTCACGGTCTCGAAGGGCGTCGGTTCAGTAGATCTCGGCATCGATCGCGGCGCGAGTGGCGGTTCGAAGCTAATTCACTTTGAACGCTCAGGGACGCGCGCTCTCATTGTCGAAAGCAACCTCCGCTTTCGCGCGCCCGGCGGCAACAGCGCCTTGCAGCAGGGCATGGAGGAGTCGTTCGCCGGGTCGACGCTTGCTTCGTTTGCAGTAGAAGCAGAAGAGAATGGCCGTCTCCTGATCGACCTCACACCCTTCGCCATTCGTGACGCGATCGACCTCGAGGGCACGCTGCGACGCCGCAACGAAGGCGCTTATAAACTGGATGCCTTGCGCAGCGGCATCTACTCGGCGCGAACCAGGACTTTCCCTCAGAACACCGAGATCGAAGCGGCTGTCACCTACTCTTCCGACAATCCGGGGCGGCTCATCAGCCGCGTTGCGCCTGATGGCGGGGCGTTCACCGTGCGGCTGCACCACTCATTCGTTCAGTTACCGCAAGGGTATCGGCCCCGCGCCGCCGATCCGCGCATCGGCCTGGGATTCATCAGGTTCAAGGATTATTCTGCGCCCTACACTCAGGGGACCGACGTGCAGTGGCTTCGCCGCTGGCGGCTCGAAAAAAAAGATCCGGCAGCCGCGATGAGCGAGCCTAAGAAGCCCATCATCTTCTATCTGGACCCTGGAATCCCGGAACCCATCCGCTCCGCAATGAGAGCAGGCACGCTGTGGTGGAATCACGCGTTCGAAGCCGCCGGGTTCAAGAACGCGGTCCAGGTTCTGGATCCGCCCAACGACATGGATCCGATGGATTCGCGCTTCAACTACATCCTGTGGGTCAATCGCGATGAGCGCGGGTTCTCGGTCGGCGGCAGCGTCTCGGACCCTCGCACAGGCGAAGCCATCGTGGCTAAGCCGCGCATGGACTCTCACCGGATTCGAACCATCAGCGGTTACTGGCGAAGCTATCGGATGGGCGCCGACAACGGTTTTGATGGCTGTGCTGAGTTCCTGCTCCCTTATGATGCGCTGCTAATCGAAGCCGCCGCTCAATCCGGCCCAGGCAACACCGAAGAGGCGCTCGTCCTGCTCAGACAAGCGCTGGTGACCGCGCACGAGGTTGGACACTGCCTCGGGTTCGGGCACAACTGGAACTCGAGCATCAACGCCCGCGCGTCGGTTATGGAATATCCCGCGCCCCGCTTGAAGATTACCAACGGACGACTCGATCTGAGCGACGCCTATCAGCGGGACATCGGCGAGTACGACAAGTTCATGGTGCGTTACACCTACACCGAGTTCCCGCCCGAGCGTGAGCGAGAAGGGCTCGAGGCGATCATCAAGGAGATGCGAAGCAAGGGCATTCTTTTCACTCCGTCGGCCGACCCGCGCTGGAATCGCTACGACGATCTCGAAAGTCCGGCGGCTTATCTCCGCGAGACACTCGAGCAGCGGCGACTGCTGCTCGACCGCTACGGTCCCCAGGTTCTGAAGCCTGGCCAGCCCTATGGCGATTTGCGCGGAATGGGTTTGTGGATGACCTATTTGCATCACCGCTGGGCGATCGACAGTGGGGTTCGCTACATTGGCGGAATGTATGACAACCTCGCCGTGAAGGGCGAGACCGTCGCTCCAACTGAGATCGTCCCAGCCGCGTTACAGCGAGACGTGCTGGCTTTGCTGATGGAGACCATCCAACCGCGGAATCTGGCGATTCCGGAGCGGCTGCTGGCTGAACTCGCACCGAGTCCGGACGGGCGCGATATCGAGGAGTTCAACTTCAGCACCGGTGAAGCCTTCGACCATCTTTCCGCGGCTCGCACGTTGTCGGCATTGGTACTCGAGCAGTTGCTCGAGCCTGCGCGAGCGGCGCGGCTGATCACGTTCGCGGACAGGCAAACAAGTGGGTTGACCCTGCCCGAAGTGCTGAGCGCGGTTACGCGGGCAACCTGGGAGAGCCAGGCGGCGGGGAATGAATCGACGATGCTGAAGTCGCTGCGGCGTGTCGCGCAGCGTGAGGCGCTGGATGCGATGATGATTCTGGGAGCGCATGCTCAGGCCTCTCCTGAAGTGCGCGCGGTGACGCTGGATCAGTTGACGAAGCTCCGAGCCTGGCTTGCGAGTCGTCACGATCTTGATGCGGTGGCGGAGGCCCACGTGCGACAGGCCGAACGCGATCTCACCAAGTATCTGGAGAATCCTTCAACGTATGCGCCGAAGTCTCCGGCGTTGCCCCAGCCTCCCGGAGCGCCGCTGGGAATGAAACCCCGGGGATAGAGGCGTGTGGGGGTATGGGAGTATGGGAGTGTGTTGGGGAGTGATCATTGCAATACCCCCATACTCCCATACCCCCACACTCCCATCCTTTCCCTTACTGTCCCGTGGCTGTCATACCGCGGCTCACGAGTACCTTCACTTCGACTCGGCGATTCTGACGGCGTCCTTCGGCCGTGGTGTTGTCGGCGACCGGCCGCAACTGCCCGTAACCGAATGGCGTCACTATCCGGCGAAGCGGGATCTCAAAGTTCTCTTGAAGATAGCGAACCACTGCATCGGCGCGTTGCTGGCTCAGCACGCGGTTGCGCTCGACGTTGCCCGTAGAATCCGCATAGCCGGATATCTCGATCACGTACCCCTTAATGGTCGTCGCTTTTTGAGCTAGATCATCGAGCGCACGTCGATCCTCAGGCGAAATTATGCTGCTGTTTACCTTGAAGTAGACAGCAGCCGAATGCTGAACTTCATAGTCGTCAAGCGATGAAATGCGTTCGTTAGCTCGGCCAGCTTCATTTCTGGCCAGCTTGGACACCTCGCCCAACTCATCCACCTGCCCTGACAGACGCTGATTAGCCTGCTCGACCGGTGAAACGCGCGAGTCAACCATTCGGGCAACCTTGAGGTCTGAGGAATCGAAACGCACCTTGTCGGCAACGAGCTGGCCCAGCTGATTGCCTACCCCCTCAACTTCGACGTTCAGCCCCCGAAGCAGGCTTGTCACGTCGTAGTTCTTGCCCGAACGGAAGAAGCCGCCCTTCGACTTAACGCTGGTCCGATCGGTCAACAGCACTATGGTCTCCATATTGTGATCGTCGCGGATGCTGAAGGTATCAGCATCGCGGCGTTCGATCGTTCCTTTAACCTTGGCCTTCTGACCACTGACTGCAGCTCGAGCCGGGGAACTGTAACCCACATCTCGCGATTGGTTAGCTGTCCTATTGTCTTGCCCCAGGACTGATGGAACGCCCATCAGCAGCACTAACAGAGCTAATCCAGTGAAACGAAGAATTCCCGATCCGTGAAATCTCATTGAAACACCCTCCTTGGGAGCATTAGCAAAAAAAGCCATTGTGGCTTGCCTCGATTGGTTCCAGCCCACGCGATACCCTTACGGAACGCGCCGTGTCAAAATTACTTCCCGTTAGAATTTGAGCAACGCTGGCACTCAACCCGTAGCTTTCTTACATTTGCAACTCAGTCCGGCTGTGTGGGTGGGTTCCTGACTGATTTCCGTCCAGCTCAGTGTCGCCGCGAAAGATTGCCGGACAGAATGTTTGAATCTTAGACAATATCAATTGATTGCGCCATAGCTATGTGGCGATGCTTGTCCCAACCAGTGGGCGAACCCGGCCAAGCATCCATCGGGCGGACCTCCGTACCGCCCAGACCGCCGATCCGTTAATGATTCAAGGGGCACCTTGAAGGCACGCGCCCCTGCAGGCTACCAGCAAATTGAGTACCAAGCTATGACTGTATCCGTTTCGCACACTCGACCCTGCAAACAAGTGGAACGATCGAGCGTGCCTTCTACTATCGCGCCAGCCCGATCTGTTTTATGATTCGGATTCTCCAGCGCGGTAGGGAAATCGAAGGCAAGGGGTCACCAACGGACTGGTGGTCGAGTTGGCAGGAATCGCCGGACCGACGTCACGACAATAACGGGAGATCGCGCATGAAACTAGTCAGGGCGATCGCATCGCTGGTTACCGTTGCATGCATTCTTACTCCGGCGCGCCCGCAAGCTGCTGCGGACGGTCCTCGGAGGTTCCCCATGGTTGAGGCGACCATTTCGCAAATCCACGAGGCTATTCGCTCAGGCAGCCTCAGTTGTCGAGTTTTGGTCGAGAGATACCTCGAGCGCATCCGCACATACGATCAGTCGACGAAACTCAACGCGATAGTGATCGTCAACCCTGAGGCTGTGGCTGAGGCCGACAGGCTCGACCAGGAGTTCAAACGCACAGGCAGGCTTCGCCCGCTTCACGGCATACCGGTGATCGTCAAAGACAACTACGATACCAAAGACCTGCAAACGACGGGTGGCTCACTCGCGCTGAAGGGTTCATTGCCGCCGGATGATGCCTATCAGGTGAAGAAGCTCCGCGAAGCCGGCGCCATCGTTCTGGCAAAGTCCAATATGGCGGAGTGGGCGTTCAGTCCACTCGTGACTGTGAGCTCAATCGCCGGCATAACACGCAACCCCTACGACGTGGAGCGGGTACCCGCGGGCTCAAGCGGCGGCACGGCCGCTGCAGTAGCCGCAAGCTTCGGTGCCGTTGGCCTCGGAACCGACACCGGCAATTCAATCAGAGGTCCCTCCTCGCACAATTGCCTCGTAGGAATTCGCCCCACGATGGGATTGACCAGTCGGGACGGCATTATTCCGCTCTACCTTCGCAACGACGTGGGCGGACCAATGGCGCGAACAGTTGAAGATGCCGTGAGACTGTTGGAGGTGATCGCCGGCTACGATCCAGCAGACCCCATCACCAAAGCCTCAGACGGCAAGGTGCCGGCGACTTACACCCGGTTCCTGAATAAGAACGGCCTCAGAGGCGCGCGGATCGGCGTGTTGAGACGATACATCGATACGCCCGCCACCGATGCCCAGGTGAAGGCGCTGACTGAAAAGGCAATTCAGGATCTGAAGGCGCTCGGAGCTGAAATCGTCGATCCGTTCGTAATTCCGGACTACGACAAGCTTACTGAAAACATCTGGTGCAATACTTTCCAATACGACGTAAACAACTACCTCGCGTCGCTCGGGAAGAACGCTCCGTACAAAACAATCGCTGAGATCCTGAAGTCGGGATTGTACTCGCCCTACGTCGAGACCAGGCTCAAACGGGCGCTCGAGGTGACCGTGCCGCCTGGTCAGATGGAACCGCCCTGCCTGGATCTCTATCACGACTCGCGCAACATTGCTTTCAGGGACGCCATCCTGAAGGCGATGGAAAAGGACAGGCTGGACGCCATCATTTATCCAACCTGGAGCAACCCGCCCCGAAAGGTAGGCGACATGGAGAGTCCGGCTGGAGACAACAGCCAATTCATTTCGCCGCAAACAGGGTTTCCAGCCATTACGGTTCCGATGGGATTCACCTATGTTTCACTGCCGGCAGGGTTGACATTTGTTGGCCGCCTGTTCGCCGAGCCGGACTTGATCAAGTTCGGGTACGCGTACGAACAGGGAACCAGACATCGTCGCGCTCCTGAGCGGTTCCCCGAGGTTGGTGAAACCTCTGTGAAGTCGAGGACCTGAACTTTCTCCTTACCAGCAGAGCATCGTCTGTTTTATCATTCGGTCTTCCCGCGCAGACTGAGGAGAGCAAATGCGAAGAAAAGCAATTGTAACAATAGTCGGCCTGTCAGTGCTGAGCGCCCTGGTCATGGCTGGTCCTGCGCACAAAGCTGAAGATGACTTTCAACTGTTAAAGGTCGCGGATGGCGTCTTTGCTGCGATAGCCAGGCCTGGAGGACTGGCCTCAGGCAATGCCGGTTTTATTGTAGGTGATTCCGGCGTGCTGGTGGTCGATACATTCTTCACTCCGGTTGCTGTGGAGGAACTCATCGGAGAGATCGGCAAGATAACTCAACAACCCATCAAGTACGCAGTCAACACTCACTACCATCTCGATCACACCGGTGGAAACCAGGGTCTCGCCGAGCGTAACGTGCCCATCATAGCTCACGACAACGTAGTAGGCTGGCAGACCACAAAGAATCGCCGCTTTCTTCCTCCGCCCGAAGAACTCCAAAAGAGGCGGGCCGATGCGGCGAAGCAATGGAGCGAGACTCCTGAAGACCAGAAGGAGAAGCGCGTCCAGCTGGAGCGACAACTGCTCCGGCTCGATGCGATGCTTTCGATCAAGCTGACGCCTCCCTCGCTCACGTTCAACTCGGGCACGATGCATCTGTATCTGGGCAATCGTGAGGTCGTGTTGTTTACTCTGCCTGGTCATACTGGAGGAGACACCCTGGTGTTCGTGCCTGATGTCAACGTAGTCTTCATGGGGGATATGGGTTGGTCAAAGACGCTTCCGAACCTGGTCGATGCGACTGTGAATGATTGGGTTCCCTCGCTCGACCAGATTCTGAGCCGCCACGTCAGTTCGAAGTTCATACCGGGTCACGGCGAGGTTGCAGGGGCAGCCGAGATGCGTGACTTCAGAGACTACCTCGACGACCTGAGGAACCGAGTCAAGAAGGCCATCGCCGACGGCTTGACGATTGAACAGGCGAAGCAGCAGTTGAAGCTTCCCGATAAGTACAAGAGTTTTGCGTTTCAGAATTTCGCTCAGCCCAACGTTGACGATATGTACAAGGAATTGAAGGGCACGAAGTAGGATCTAGGACTTAGGATCTAGGATTTAGGATCTAGGATTATCTAGGATTTAGGATCTACGATCTAAGATCAAGGTCCGCAACAGTCCCAATCCTAAATCCTAAATCCTAAATCCTAGATCCTATCTGGAGGAACTCGCATGAAATCAGGATTATCGTTGTTTGTTCTTACTCTGTTGATCTCGAGCTCGGTAGGGGCGCTGCCGCTGCGTGCGCCTGGCGATCCAAAAATAACATCCGACGAGCGGGCGAACGCCATCAAGCTGCTCAAGGACTCGGAGAAGGAGTTCCTCGGTCTCGTTGAGGGCCTGACCGACCAGCAGTGGAACTTCAAACCTGCGCCTTTCAAGTGGTCGGTTGGACAGACCGCTGAGCACATCGCGCTTGCCGAAGGCAGGTTGTTTGGCGTGGTGCAGCAAGCGCTGGCCGGGAAGCCCAATCCCGATTGGGAGACGAAGACCACTGGAAAGGAAGTAGCCCTCGAGAAGATCCTGGCGGCGCGGACAGGAAGGGCTCAGGCCCCCGGAGCGATTCAGCCGATCAACAAGCCGATGACCCGAGCCGAAATCATGGCAATGTTTAAAGAGGGACGGGCGCGCAGTCTGAAGTTCATCGAGACAACCGATGCCTCGTTCAAGGAGCACACTCTCGACAATCCGTTTCCAGTTTTTGGCACCTTGAACGCTTATCAGTGGTTCCTCTACATCCCGCAGCACAATTCCCGGCACAACAAGCAGATTATGGAGGTGAAGGCGAATCCGAATTTTCCGAAGTAGTACCTGGTACGGGCGGGCCTCCGCGTGCCCGCCCCTGACGATGCATGGTCGTTGACTATCGGTTAGTGGATAAAAATCACTGCGAGTGCGTGTTTTGGATGGCGGTCTTAGTGAACTGGGGCCAGGCCCGCGATTCTCCTGGTGCAAGGCGTCGCATAGAGCCAGCACACCGACGAATGACTGAAGCTCGCTCACATGAGGCGGGCGGCGACATTTGTTTCTCGCGCGCGGCGATCGCCGACGCGGGTCGCGTTTTTTTCGACACCGTCAGTCAGTTCTTGTTAGAGGGCTCGCCGGCAACAAGCGGATAGACGATGCCCGCAACCGCCGCGCCCAGAATAGGAGCTACCCAAAAGAGCCAGAGCTGCGACAGGGCCCAGGCGCCGGCGAAGATCGCGGGACCAGTGCTCCGCGCCGGATTGACCGAAGTGTTGGTGACGGGAATGCTGATCAGGTGGATCAACGTCAGTCCCAGCCCGATTGCGATTGGCGCGAATCCGGCGGGCGCTCGAGCATCAGTCGATCCGAGGATGATCATCAGGAAGAAGAACGTGAGGACCGCCTCAGCCACGAATGCTGCCAGCAAACTATAGCCGCCCGGCGAATGCGGACCGTAGCCGTTCGAAGCGAACCCGCCCGCGAGGTCGAATCCGGCCTTGCCGCTCGCAATCACGTCGAGAACGCCCGCTCCCGCGATCGCACCAAGGACTTGCGCGACAATGTAGGGCAGCAACTCTGAAACGGGAAATCGCTTACCTGCAACCAGGCCTATTGAGACGGCGGGATTCAGATGGCAACCAGAGATGTGGCCGATTGCATAAGCCATGGTCAAGACTGTAAGGCCAAACGCAAGAGACACACCGGCGAAACCAATCCCGAGGCTTGGGAAACCCGCAGCCAGTACCGCGCTGCCACAGCCCCCGAACACCAACCAGAACGTGCCGATAAACTCGGCAGTTGCTCTTCGCGACAGGGATACTTGTGACATTCAACCCTCCGTGGGAATTTCGAATTGCGAATTTCGAATTTCGCAATTCGAAATTTGCAATTCCTAGATCCTGGGTCCTCGCCGTCCTCGATCCTCTTCACCGACGAATCGAAGGTTGTAAGTGGCAGCGAGTTTATTAATATCACTTCTCAGTCTTCTCCACTGATCCTCAACGTCTCTGCCGAACTGATGGCTGCGCATCATCCGCGAAACTCCATCGCCTTCATTCAGTACCTTCTGCACCTCGTTTCTTGTCTCCCACCAGCTATCCCTCCGGTCATACTCATGTCGCAGGCGATCGGTCGATTCCTCGAACCTCTTGACCTTGGAGTTGAACCTGTCTTCCCTCTCCTTCCCATCAAAATGGCTGTGATCGAGCCAGTGATCAAAGTCCTTTCGAAAGCGGTCAGTGCTGGTTTCAACATTCTTGATGATCTCTTCTACCTGTTTCTTGTTGTACCTTCTCCAGTGCCTCTCATCCCATTGGACGCGGGCAAAACTGGAGGTCGCAATCATGGCCAACAGGACCACCGCCCCGACACAGAGCATCCTTCTTTTCATTGTTAGTTCTCCTTTCGGCTTTGAGATCGGCGATTGTAGCAGGATCTAGGATCTAGCAATCTACCTAAATCCTAAATCCTAGATCCTAAATCCTAGATCCTAGATCCTAGATCCTTCCCCGAATCGGCTCGAGCTTCTTTGCTTCAAGAGTCTTGTTCAGCGATTCAAGCTCAGTCGTCACCAGACCGTTCAGCTTTGTGAGCTGGATACCCAGCTCTGCTGATAACTCCTCGAACACCAGGAAGGCCCCCTTAGTCGGACGTGCGTCCCCGGTCTCTACGCTCCGGCGCAATGCAGCCAGCCGGTTGTTCAGCTTGATCGGGAAGTTCAACGGGTCCTGATTGCTCCGGTTGCGCACCTGGTAAATCTCTTCCTCCACCTCGCTCAGCTTCCTGCCAAGCGCGTCCGCGGCGGCCGAAATCTCCGAGTCCTTCGCTTTTTCGACTCGCTCCCTGGCTTGCTTCTTGATCTCGCGGATAAGGGAGACCGCATCGTTAGCCTCACTAGTTTTGTCGCGGATCTTGAGCGCCAGATCGAACTGCTCCTGTAGATCAGTCTGGGTGACGCCGATCGAGCGAGGGTCGATCTTGACCGCGAACTTATGCGTCTCTTTGTAATCGCCGGCCGTCAGCCGCACCTGATAAGCGCCCGGGACCGCCATCGGTCCCTGAGTTGCGCCGCTCCACAAAATCATGCCCGGGAAACTGCTGCTCGCCTTATATCTCAAGTCCCAGGTGAATCTCGTGAGGCCGCTGCTTGTCATCCGAGTCCGCGGAACAGCTTGCCCGGACTCGAACTCCGACGCTTCGCCCTGTCGAACGGGTTGACCCTCCTGCTTCTTTTCTTCTTCCCGCGTGCCGGTGAAGCTTCTGATCACCTCGCCCTTCGCGTCCAGTATCTCGATCGTCACCTTCTCAGCAGGTTCCTTCAGGTAATAGTCGAACGAGGCTTGATTGACCGACCTGACCGCGCCCGACGGACGGAAAAGATGCGCTGAGGCTCGAGCTATCTCAGGGGTCAACTGGCGAAGCGCACCAATGTCATCGAGAACGTATAGCGAGCGGCCGTGCGTCGCAATCACCAGATCTTTCTGCTCGACTACGATGTCGGAAACCTGAGTGTCCGGCAGATTCAAAGAGAGCGGCTGCCAATTCTCGCCGTCATCGAATGATACGTAGATTCCGTGCTCGGTTCCCGCGTATAATAAGCCGGCCCGCTGAGTGTCCTCTCGCACAGCGTGAACATAGTCGCCTGCTCGAATGCCTCGGACAATTCTGGTCCAGCTCTTGCCGTAGTCGCGGGTCCTGAAGATGTACGGCGCGCGGTCATCCTGGAGATAGTTCTTTGCGGCGACGAAGGCCGTGCCCGGCTTGTGCGGCGACGCGTCGATGATGCTGACCCGAGCCAGATCCGGCAGACCCGAGGGTGTCACCTTGCTCCACTTCTTACCCTCATCTTGAGTGACCCAAACAAGCCCGTCATCCGAGCCGGTCCAGATGGTGCCGCGCTCGAGCTTCGAAGGCGCTATTGTAAAGATGGTAGCGAACACTTCCGGCCCGTTCATATCGCCCGTAATCGGCCCGCCTGATGGACCGAGGGTCTTCGGGTCAGCCCGGGTCAGGTCAGGACTGATCTTCTCCCAGCTCTGTCCGTCATCGGTTGTCTTCCATAGATGCTGCGACGAGATGTACAGAACGTTCGGATCGTGGGGCGAAAAGACTATTGGGAAAGTCCATTGCCAGCGCTCCTTCAACACGCTCGATGGCTCACCGGAAAAGAACCTTGGATAGGGCTGGATATCACGAACCTGTCCATTGCTGCGGTCGAAGCGCGTGATGAGGGCTCCCTGACTACCCGCGTAAAACAGGTTGGGCTTTGTGGGATGCGGTGCGATGTATCCGCTCTCGCCACCGCCGACCGCGTACATGGAGCCGCCGATCGATCCTCTTCCCTGTTGCTGACTGGGAACACAGACCGTGCTGTTGTCCTGCTGCGCGCCGCAAACGTGATACGGGAAGTCCCTGGTCGTCGCCACGTGATAGAGCTGCGCGGTTGGAAAATCCTGTCCAGTCCAACTCTCGCCCCCATTGACCGACACGTTACCGCCCCCGTCATTGCTGTTGATCATGCGCAACGGGTTATTGGGGTCGATCCACAGGTCGTGATTGTCTCCATGCGGCACTCGAATGGTCTTGTAGGTCTTGCCCCCATCGGTCGATTTGTAGAATCCGGTGTTGAGCACGTAGATGGTGTCGCGGTTTTTGGGGTCGGCGTAGATGTGAGTGTAGTAGAACGCTCGCTGGCGCAGCCGTCGATCCTCGCTTACCCGAGTCCACCTTGCGCCGCCATCGTCAGAGCTGAAGATGCCGCCGTTCTCGTTTTCGACGAGGGCGAAGACGCGATTCGAGTCCGCGCCGGAGATCGCCACTCCAATCCTTCCGATGACGCCTTCAGGCAGACCTTTGTTGCGTGTGATTTCGATCCAGGTGTCGCCGCCATCGGTCGACTTGAAGAGTCCACTGCCGGGTCCGCCGCTCGACATCTGCCACGATACGCGATAGGCCTCCCACAATGCCGCGTATAGCACCTTTGGATTGTTGCGATCGATGACCAGATCGATAGCGCCGGCGCGATTGTTGCGAAACAGGATTTTTTGCCAGGTCTTGCCGCCATCCTTCGAGCGAAAGACGCCGCGTTCATCGTTTGGTCCTGCGGGATGCCCGAAGGCTGCGACATAAACCAGGTCAGGGTCGGTGGGATGCACGAGGATTCTCGCAATCACCTGCGTGTCGCCGAGCCCCACATGCTTCCAGGTCTTGCCCGCATCGGCCGATTTGTAAACGCCATCGCCTTGCATGATGTTGCCGCGAATGCACGCTTCTCCCATCCCGATGTAGACAGTGTCGGGACTCGATTCGGCGACGGCTACGGCGCCGACAGACGAGCTATGAATCTGCCCGTCGGTGACCGGATTCCACGTAGTGCCACCGTCGACGGTCTTCCACAGTCCGCCCCCTACTGCGCCGAAATAGTATTCAAGGGGTCGTGAGGGCACTCCGGCCGAAGCGATCGAGCGGCCTCCGCGGACGGGGCCGATGTTGCGCCACTTCAATGCGCTGAAGAGGGCTGGATCGTAGCCGTTGGTTGCGGGAGCCTGCGCCCAAGCCGAGGCCGCGTGATAGAAGAGCGGACACAACGCCAAGATCAGAACGCGCGCCAGCAATCGAAGGCCGCCGTGTGAGAGTCGTCGCATGAGGTCACCTCGCTTCGAGCGAAACTTCCTGGGTATTAACGAACGATCTGTCGGTGCTGTGGGCGAACTGTAGCCGAACCGCACGAGCCAATCAACCTGATGGGCGCGTTTACGGAGCGCGATGTACGTTTCGTACTTTTAAGCTAAAGATGGCGAGATTTCGTTCGAGTCGGACAGTATTCCTTGTGTATGTATCGTTTGGGTCTTGATGGCAGAATGCATTTGATCGCCTAATCGTGATAGATTATGCTTCAAGTTCGAGGCCATCGGAGGAAGCGATGTCGAGCGTCACGACTACACATATTCAGCTTGATGAACGGGGTGTTCCCTGGATCACAGGCGCCAATATCAAAGTCATCGAGGTGGTGCTCGACAAGCTCGCCTATGGCTGGAGTCCCGAAGAAACGCACTTTCAGCACCCGGGTCTTTCCCTGGCCCAAATACACGCCGCATTTGCCTATTACTATGATCATCAGGCCGAGCTTGATGATGAGATCATGCGTCAACTAAGGGAAGTCGACGCGCTGGCAGAAGCCGCCAAGGATTCTCCGGGGAGGGCACGGCTACGTGAAAGAGGCTTGCATCGTTAAGTGTCTGACCGAA
>DASYSA010000276.1:0-10362 GCA_036003885.1 Blastocatellia bacterium
GCGATTCGACCACCGCAGAGGACGCAGGCTGGCCTGCAAAGAGGTCTGCCAGGAACGCAGGCGAGGAGCATTTGAGAGATGAGCATTTGAGAGATGAAACAGATCTGCA
The DNA here is from genome assembly GCA_036003885.1 of Blastocatellia bacterium. Taxonomy (GTDB): domain Bacteria; phylum Acidobacteriota; class Blastocatellia; order UBA7656; family UBA7656; genus DASYSA01. Next base: position 110 of record DASYSA010000276.1, read on the forward strand.
TAATGCTTGCGGCGATCATTCTAGTGTTAGACCTTTCCTCAGCTGCGTCTGTTGCTGCGCAGAGGCGCGGCAGTGCGAAACCCAAGGCTCGCGCGCGGGCAAGGGTGGTGCCGACTCATCAAATTGTCTCGCCCAGAGACACACACTCCGGCCAAGCGAACGCCATCATCAGTGCGCCGGTCGACGCGCACAGCGGCCAAAAGAGAGGCCTGGTTTCGTACAATGGCCATGCGGGCCTCGGGTCCAATCTCGCTCGACGACGATCCGCTCAGTCCAGGAAAGTCATCCAGGACGGCGCTCTAACGGACGATGAATATGCGGTTCGAAAACGGAAAAAAGAGAGTCAGGTGAACGCCAGGCACTCGCTCTTTGAATCCTCTCGAAAGAAACTAAGACTTTTCGCGAACGACCTTCTTCTAACGTGGTGTGATAAAGAAGCAACCAATGAGGATGAACGGTTTTGATTTAGTGAATGATGATGCGGAACTGATAATCGCAAGGTGATTTCAAAATGACGATTGAAGAGATTCAAGAAATGAGAGCACTACAGAGGGCAGAATCGACAATGGCCTTTGCGTTCACAACACAGACGGGCCACCTAAAAGGGCGCTGGGCTCGGCCAACCGTAGAAGGCATTTCGCTATTAAGGGTCATCAACATTAAGGCGATCCGCAAGCTAGCCTACCTCACGTTACCCAACCGCACTTAGACACAGGCGAGCTCGACTCAAAGCGTCACAGAATGGTCGTTCGGCAGATCTCCTGGAGCAGTGTTGTTGGCTGCCGACGGGACCAGTGTACATCGCGCTGTCATATAGACGATCGCAAGACTTCAAACAAAGGAGCTTAGTCATGAGGACTATGAAGAACAGTATTTCGACAGCATTGAGAATCGTAGCGTTAGCGTTGTTGGTGGCAGTGATCGGGCCAGATCTTGCGCTGCCCAAAGAAAAGAAGCAGCGCGGTGTTCGATCCACTATTAATAGCCAACGGTCGTCTGCGAGCAGCAGAGTGCTGCGCTCAAGGTCCAGGGGCATTACCGACGGCACCTCGAATACCATCATGGTCGGTGAACGTCAAAGGGTTGAACAGCTGAACAGGCAGTAAGGCGCTCTTCTCATGGTCGCAGGCCACGACAGCACCTTCTAATTGACTTGACCCAGGGAAGGAGAACCCATGAAACGTGGAATGATACTGTCAATCGCACTCATGTTGGCCGGTGTACTGGTGTCGCTGATGAGTTCTGACTCAACGGTCCAGGCAAAAAAGGAAAAAACGTTTACTGCCGACACTGGCATCATCACTCTCGGCCCACATCAGGTGCTGCGAATTGTCACCGATAACAGAGATCCTGATGCCGAATACGTTGTCAGCTTCAAACAGATGGCCTACCGCGGCGCTGCAAGCGGAGGAGGATCCAGACACAACCTCGTATCTCAAACCACATCTGAGTCAATAACGGTAGCTCCAGGTGAAGGGTTTTCGATAGACGTCGGCACCAGCGAAGCCATCGTTCGCGCAGTGGTCGCGTCCAACAGCGAAGGTGTGCAGGTAACCGGCCAGATCATCGACACCACTACGGGCAACATTATCGCCATCCTTATTGGTCTGTAACCGACAGGTACGCCCTTGTGAGTGGCAGGTGATGGGGAAAAGACACAATCAAGGAGATAGAAGTATCCGCAGTTGCACTTAGCTGAAGCTTATCGAGCAAGTAACCATAGACAAGGAGAAAAACACATGAAGGAGAACAAACGCATGAACAGGAAAAGGAATCTATTGCTATTCGCAATCACCATGGTTTTCGCATTCGGTTTCTCATTGGAGTCGAGCGCCCAACACCGGCGCGTTGTGGTCCGCAATCGGCCCCATCGCACGACTCTCGTCGTTCGTACCGGTCACCCAATCCGGCGGCGGCTGCCGGCCACTGTCGTGGTGAGGCAGGCCCACAGGGCCGTGGTCGTGGGAGCGCCGCTCGTTTTCCTGCCCGGCCTGAGGTGGACGGCGTCAGTGGTCACATTGCCGGCACGCGACCGGCTCGCGTGGCAGGACAGCGAGGTCATCGAGAGTGACGAAGGCTGGGTTGATACCAACTTCGGGATTGACAGCTCGGGCAACGCGCTCTTTCTGGAGATCGACGGCAAGGCGGAACTCAACTTTGCCGAAATTACCTTCGCAAACGGAAACGTTCAGGTGGTGGATTTCAACGAGGAGACGCACGGGAAAGGAATCTACAAGCTGCTCGACTTCGCTGACGGCCGCCACGTTAAGACCGTGCGAATCCTGGCGTTGTCGAAGTCGGAGGACACGAAGCTGAACGTCTACCTTAGTAAGTAGTACCGCCTTGACCTGCATCGAGCGGTTTAGATGTCCCCGCTCCCGATCGCCCGTGAGGTTCCGACACGGACAGGAGCGGGGCCTCTGGCCCACACAGAGACTCGATAAAGATGAGTGTAGACTTCATACCGATGGTGTGATCCTGGACCGGAACGGAAGAGCCAGGCGGATGTCGCCTCGTCACTGGCCTTCGGCGAGCAATTCACCGCCGGACTACCTACCGTGCCCAGGCATAAGCCTCTGTTCGCGGATCCGCTCCAGCGCTCAACACGCCTGTCTTTAGATCTACGATGATGGCCGCATTCGAACCCATGGACCAGGCGCCCGACACCCGCAGCTTGTGTCCCTTTGTCGAGAGAGCTTGTCTGACTGATTCAGGCACTCTTGCTTCGACCGACAAGTCGCCCGGATACATGGTGTGAGGAAAGGGCGACGCGGGAAAACTGCGAGTAGACCAGCGCGGGGCTTCGATCGCCTGCTGGACGTCCATGCCGAACTCGAGCATATTCAAAAGCGTTTGAATAGTCCGCATAACCTGGTCGTCTCCGCCGGGGCTTCCCATCAGCATGTGAGGCTGGCCATTCTTCATCACCAACGTGCTTTGTAAGGTGCTGCGCGGCCGCTTCCCCGGTTCGAGCGCGTTCGCCTCGCCCGGCACCAGAGAATAGTAGTCGCCCCGGCAGTTGAAGATGATCCCCGTGTCGCCCATCACGACACCCGTTCCGAAGCTGCTGTGCAGGCTCGGTTCGAAGCCAACCATGTTCCGAGCTTTGTCCACGACCGCGATGTAACTCGTGTCGCCTTCGTGGTCGGCTTCGCCGGTCAGGTTCGCCTTGACGGGCCGGTTTAGAGGCTCCCTGCTTTTCTCGAATTTCTCAGGCGTGCCGGGTCGCAGTTCGAGCGATGCCTTATTCGCATCGATGAGCTTTCGACGTTCCGAGGCATAACCCTTCGACAGCAGACCGTCGTAGGGAATGTGGATGAAGTCCATGTCGCCCAGATATTTCTCGCGGTCGGCAAAGGCCAGCTTCAGAGCTTCGACGGAGATGTGAATGTAGTCCGTGCTGTTGTGGCCCATCGCTTTCAGGTCATAGCCTTCCAGCAGATTCAGAGTGATGAGCTCCGCCGGGCCCTGACTTGCGGATGCGTTCTTGAAGATCTGATAGCCTCGATAATCGATAGAGACCGGCTCTTCAACCTTGGCCGTATAGCCTGCGAAATCCTCGTAGCGGAACAAGCCGCCGTTCTCCTCGGAGAACTTCGCCATCGCCTGCGCGATGTCTCCTTTGTAGAAGCGGTCGCGCGCGGCCTTCAGCGCTTCGTGGCGACCTCTTGCCGAGTTCTGCTTTTCCGCCTCGACGAGTCGTCTCAGAGTACGGGCGAGGTCAGAATTGCTGAAGATCTGCCCTGGCTCGGGCGCCTGACCTCCCGGATAGTACACTTTTACGCTCGAGGGATATTTGCGAAGTTTCCGGGAACTCGCGATCGACCGGGCCAGCGAATTCCCGATCGGGAAGCCGTTCTCGGCGAGATCGATGGCCTGCTCGAGCACTTGAGCGAAGCTCATAGTGCCCCATCGATCCAGCAGTATGTACCAGGCGTCAACAGCTCCAGGCACGGTCGCGGATAGGAGTCCGTCGCTCACCGGGAGCTTGCCGCCCTGATTTTTGTTGTACCACTCGATGGTCGCGAGCTTCGGGGCCGTTCCCTCGGCGTTGATCGAATAGACCTTCTTCGCGCGAGCATCGTAGACAAGGATCACCGCGTCGCTGCCCACGCCATTGAGGGCGGCGTCTACTACGCCGAGCACCGCCTGGCCCGCGACTATTGCGTCGAACGCATTGCCTCCCGCTTCAAGAATACGCTCAGCCGCGCGAGTCGCCTCCGCTTTCATCGAAGCGACCGCGTATTGGCGCCCTCGGATAACCGGCCGCATGGTTCGGGCGTTCGTTGCCCTGGCCTCGTCATCCTGAGCCTTGCAGTCGAAGGCTAAGAGGCGAGTCAATAACAAGACCCAACTGATCGTGATGGCGTGTGACGTTCGCATGGGACCTCCTTGGCAAGGCAAACTCACGAGCCTTGTGAATGTGAGCAAAAAGATACTGGAGCGGCAGCCGGTTAGCAACCACCCTGGGTACGCAGGCTTCCAGCCTGCTTGCTTCGTTAAGGAGAGAGCTCGCCAGAATGTAGGCCTCCACACTGTTTGCCTCATTGAGGACACCGTTCGCAAGCAAGCAGGCTGGAAGCCTGCGTACCCAGGTGCTACCGGATACTCTCCCGAGCCTTCAGGCCTTTGATCGCTCCGGCGATCATGCGATTCACCGCCGCCAGAGAGATCCCTCCCTCGTCCTTTTCGGGAATCGTCGCGAAGCCGATCGCCGACGCTTTAGGGTAGCGGCTGAAGATCATCTCGAACAGCGCGGCCAGTTGCTCGCTCGACGGACCATTGGGCACCTTGTTGCCATGGCCCATCACCTCCTTCGGATCCAGCACATCCATATCGATGTGAATGTAGATCTTGTCTGTGAGCCGACTGAGCCGATCGAGCTGCGCGAAAACTGACGGCGAAATAGTGCGCAGATCCTCGACGCTGAGCTGTTCGATAAACGATTCGTCCAACAGGTGCTGCTCCAGCGGATCGGTAAGGCGCACTCCGCCCATCACGATATAGCGATCGGCGAGAGGCGGGTCTAGTCCTGCATCAAATCTAAGGCGATGAAGCGCTCGCCCTGTTGCGACCGCCACCGGCATCCCTCCCAGTGAGCCACTGCGTGTAGTCTCCGGCGTATTCAAGTCCGGGTGCGCATCCAACCACAGCATGCCTATCCTGATCGCCTCGCGCGCAGGTCCGGAATGTTGAAGGCCCGCGACCAGTCCCGGCATCGACGGGCATGTCGCGAGCAAACCGACTGTGAAGTAGCCCTCTCGCTCGTTCTTGCCGACGATGTCAGCGAAGTGCCCGAGCGCCATCCCCAATCGCTTCCACCCTCCGTACTCTGTGTTCTCATCCGAAGTGAGCCGCGCCTCCTCTACTCTGACTGTGGCGCCCATGCGGCCGAGGATTTCCTGAATCCCGCCATCGGCCATGGTCCCTGGTCCCTTCGAAACGCCGTTAGGGAGAAAAGGCTGCTTCGAGAGAGCCACTCGCAGCCTTCCATCCGAGCCGGTGTATTTTTGAGCAAGCCCCAGGGACGGTATGAGCAGCATGAAGGCCAACGCCAGAACAAGTGTCCTTCTCATCAGAGATCTCCTAACTGATCGAGCCTTGAACTGCACAAGTCCATACAAAAGCAGCCATCGGTATTGTGAAAGCAGGTCGGCTAAGCCCTCCTCATCGTCGCCAACAGTTCCAGATTATTTCCATCAGGGTCACCAAAGTAGATCGACTTTGACGGCATCCATTCGTGAACGACAGGCCCCTGCACCTCAACTCCTCGCTCCCGAAGCATCTCCGCAGCCCGCTCTATGTCTGCCTCATCGACGGCAAAGGCGAAGTGTTGAATAGGCCATTCACCCTCGTCCTGTTGCAGCACGATCATTCCTGCATCCCCTCCTGCGCGCAAGAATAACCAGTTTCTTCTGTCATCTCTTATGCCGACCTGCAATCCGAGGATGTCCCGATAGAAGACTTCAGAAGTCGGCAGATGTTTGACGCGAATGGCGACCTCGTATAGACCCCGTATTGGTAACATTGGATTCTCCTTATCCATTCTCGATGCTCCACGCAAGCCGCAGACTAAATCGAATACTTCCCTGTGAATTCAGTGCCCTCTTGTCGGATTTGTCCATGCGAGCTCGCCCTCCCCACAAAGATCCTTGTCTCCTTATTTGGGAGACACTATCAGGACACCCCGGCCGCTTTCCAGTCTTCAACCTCGGAGATTGTGAAACCGTGATTCTCGATGTCGCGAGATCAGAGCGCCACAGAATGGAATCGACCGCCATCCAGTCTTATAGCAACCGGAATGATCGAAGGTGACCGACGGATCACCATCAGTATGACTGAAGTGCAAAAGACCATGGCTCAATGGCAATTCGATTCGCATGACTCAGTAGACCTTCCCAACACCGGGCAAGGGCGCTCTTATCGTGGCAGCTTCTCTGAGAGACGTAGACAGGTGAAGCTCGCGATGAGCCAAAACACTGATGGATCAAGGGCCTCCATGCTGCTGAGCTATCTCGTAACAATGCCTGGCACGACTGTTGCACTTGTGAGATCGCCATCGGGATGAGTGGTCCCGAATTCAGAAGCGCTCGGCCTCGGCAATTCGATTCTGAACTCAAGCCAAACTTGTGAAGGTGAAACAATGACGCGCAAAAAGATCCTCCTGGTAGATGATGCCGACACCGTGTTGATGATCGAACAACTAATTCTGAGAACAGACTACGATCTCGTGACGGCCAGGAATGGCGAGGATGCTGTTGCCATGGCCTTAACCGAAAGGCCCGATCTCATCCTTCTCGACGTGGTCATGCCCATCATGGACGGATTCGCGGCTTGCAAACAGATTCGAGAGAACGAACAAATCTCCTCAATCCCCGTCATTATGGTGACGACCCGCGGAGAAGAGCGAAACCTCGAGAGGGGATTTCAAAATGGCTGCACGGAATACGTTACGAAGCCAATCAATAGATTGGAGCTGATCACAAAAGTCCAAAACTGTCTTGGCGAATAACGCACCAGATCTCACCCAGGAGATTTCGAACAAACATTCCGATTGCCGAATTCTCTCACCTTCAACCATTTGATCACATGATCATGTCCCTCAGCGATATGATTCGCTGTTCTCGGGCTGCCGGAGTGACCCGAAGCAAGGCGGTCTCCGGAGGAAACATGATGTCTTTGACCTGTAGCATTATGGCTACGCGCTTCTTCTCCTCATCGGGGCTGGAATGCTCGAAGCCCCACGCTCCTGTCCAGGGCTTTACCACGTCGACCCACCTACCTCGCTGGAACCAATCGAATCCGTGAGGTGTCGACGCCCTGACTACTTCTCTTCCATGCGCCTCGGCCCAATCTTCGATTCGATTGTCTATCCACTTGTGGAGACGATAGAAAATTGGACCCACATGCGAGGAATACTCGTCGAATAGCGTGTCATATTCAGGACCGTCCCACTTGACGCGGAAGTCCGGTTCATCGCGGATGAGTCTGGATCCACCAGACGGATAGGCCGACCAGCGTACATGCATTTGATTATGAACGCCCATTTCGAGCCTCGCACCAAGCTCGCCCAGTGTCATGCTCTTGAGATAACCTCGGTCCCTGAAATCCTGGCCCCACCAGTTCATCTTGCTCCAAAAGAACCCCGGCGCTTTCATCTCCTTCACGCGAAGCTGAAGCCATTCGATATCGATTGGCTTCTTTGGATCGCTCGCATTCTCAAACCGCGGCGTGAAATCGGGGACCTGCTCATCAGGACATCCACCTTTGGGAGGCGGTATCGCGTCCTTGTCCGACCACGGTTGTATCGGCCCCTTGCCTTTCTTCGCCAGGACCTCATTAACCATCGCAATCATCCAGCGGTGGTAGAAGAGGAAGTCTTCCCCCGAACCGTTGTCAGTCGCCCAGAACAGAGCAGTCCTGCCTGCACGTTTATCCCAGGCTGCCTTGTCCAACGCCGCCCTTGGAGCAGCCCAGTTCAGAGCTTTGATGCCTTCCTGTTGCTGATCAGAGAGGCCCGACCAGTTGTTGCGGACATAGTGAAAGAAGCAGTGCTGGAGACGGTGGTAGCGGCTGGCCAACATGGGTCTGACTATATTCCAATTGTCGGCTAAATCTTTGAGATAGTCGCATCCCGTCTGTCCGTCGGCCGCCATTCGAGCGGCGGGACTGGACATCACAGCCATCGCTCCCAACCCTGAGGCGGTGGACCACAGGAAACGGCGGCGGCTCATTCTTCTTCTTTCAAGGGCAAAAGAGTGGGACATCTTTTCTCCTCCTTTCAGGAAGTTCCCCGGTAATCTTTGAAGCGCCCCGGGTACGCACGCTTCCAGCGTGCGGCCCCTCATGATGCCAACCCGAAGGATGGGCACGCTGGAAGCGTGCGTATCCGGAGAGCGGTTCGGAAGAACCGCGGCGCGGACCTCGCTGAGGCGCCTGAGACTAAGCGCAACGGGATCTGAGTCGTGCCTTCGGCTTGGCAGCTTTCAGATTCCGCGTCATTGGATTTCAAGACACAGCACCGAAGCGAACTCGCCCGGTGCCTTCTCGGGAAGAGTCACAGTAACGTTGCTGTCGCGTTGGTCGAACTTCAGCCGATTGCGTTTCGAATCGGCTAGCAGATAAGCCCTGACAACCTTACCTTTCACGCCCTCTAGACTGAACTGCCCCGTTGGCCACGTGAAGAGGTGGATGTAGAGTCTGCCCGGCCTCGTCGTACACCGCCATTGTCTGGCTTGCTCGGACAGCGGCTGGCCGCGCTCGCCTTTTTTCGTCGCGCTCGGCTGCGTGAGCTCCTGGCCGAAAGGCGTTGGCCCCGCTCCATAGATGGCTTCGCCGTTCACTTTGAGCCAGCGTCCGACGGCCCGCAAGATCTCCTGACTCGGTTGCGGAATGACACCTTCGGCCGTCGGGCCTACGTTGAGCAGGTAGTTGCCGCCCTTGCTGGTGATATCCACGAGCTTGAAGACAATCTCGTCTGCCGGCTTCCAGTGTTGGTCGTAGCTCTTATACCCCCAGGTATCGTTGACCGTCGCGGGCACTTCCCAGACACCGGGCACGACCTGGTCGGGAATGCGATTGTCACCTGTAGATCGATAGTCGCCCTTGCCGCCCAGCCGGCCGTTGACCAGACAGTTCGGCTGCAGATCACGCACCATCTTCGTGAACTGTTCGGCGCGTTCCTGGGTCATCAAGCGAGGAGTGTCGAACCAGATCATACCCAATGGGCCGTACTGGGTGAGCACCTCTCGCACCTGCGGCAACGCTTTGTCCCGCAGATATTGATCGAAATCCTTTTTGTCATCGGGGCCGAAGTCCCATGTGTTGCCGGCCCCGTTCGCTTCGTGCCAGTCCTGCGCCTGCGAGTAGTAGAAGCAAAGTTTGATTCCGCGTTTGGAGCAGGCCGCGGCGAGTTCCTTCATCGGGTCGCGCTTGAAGGGGGTGGCATCAACAATGTTGTAGTTGCTGACGTGCGATTTGAACATCGCAAAGCCATCGTGATGCTTGGAAGTGATGGTCAGGTATTTCATCCCGGCATCCTGCGCCAGTTGGGCCCACTCGTCGGCGTTGAATTTGACGGGATTGAACTGGCCGGCGAGCGCTTCGTACTCCTTCACCGGAATTTTCGCGCGATTCATTATCCACTCACCCAGCCCCCCGATTTGCTGACCCTTCCACGTGCCCGCGGGGACGGCGTAGATTCCCCAATGAATGAACAATCCGAATTTCGCCTCGCGGAACCATTTGCTGCGCGGGTTATTCATCTCTCGGGCGGCTTCCTCGGGAGTGGTTTGAGCAATGGCTGGTCGCGGAGGTTGCTGCGCCGGCTGTTGTGCTTGCTTGAAGGCCGAGGCTCCGGCGACAAACGCGCAGACTAGAAGCAGCGCAACAACAAGTGTTCGAGCGGTCACTTTCTTCCGTGAATTCTTCATGCCAGCAATCATCCTTTTTTCAGACCGAATTCCCTGATTTTCTCTAATCTGCGTCGGGACTCTGTGTCTGTTTAGGCAATTTCCTGGTAATCACTGCCCGTGACAAGATCTGTTGCTTATATCTCATGGCTAACTCGATGCGCATTATATCCGAGCCTCATCATTAGTCAAACAACCTGGAAATTATGCATACCGATGTATCGCCTTCAACACTACCGCCGACGAAGGCTCACCTTTCCCGCCTTGCAAGCACACACGCGTTTCACAAGTCACCATGGTGAAACGTCTACTCAAAGTAAATCCAGGAAGGGTGGCGCCTCA
>DASYSA010000277.1:0-8419 GCA_036003885.1 Blastocatellia bacterium
AAGCTCATTGCCCGCACGCGAAAGATCATAAACGAAAACTACCCGGTGCTTCTTGACTGGATCGGCCGACACCCCAATCTCTTCTCGCTGGTGGACCCCAGAGCGGGCGCGATCGCCTACCTGCGCTACAACCTCGACATGAACTCGATCGAGCTGGTCAACCGACTCAGGGAAGAGAAGAGCGTGCTGATCGTGCCGGGCGATCACTTTTTCATGGACCGATATCTGCGTATCGGGTTCGGGTCGAATGCGACCTACCTGCGCGAAGGACTGGCTTTGATATCAGACTGCATCTCGGGCATGCGATCAGCCCAGGCGGCCGTTTGATATGGAGCTGCGATTCGGCTTTGCAGGGTTCGGAAATGTGGCCCGAGCCTTCGCGCGAATGCTGCACTCGAGTGGACCACGCCTCGCAAGCGAGTTCTCCTTGCGATGGCGGACCACTGCGATCGCTACCGCCAACCACGGCTGCGTAATCTCTGGCCGGGACGGCATCAATCTCAACGACGCAGCGGACGTGTGCGAGAAGGGCGGCAGTCTGTTGGAGCTGCCCGGGACAATCGATGCCGGTGATCCCGCAAGCCTGATCGACCGCTGCGAAGCCGACGTCATCTTTGAGACAACGCCCCTCAATCCGGAAGAGGGTGAACCCGCGATCAGCCATATTCGCTCAGCGCTCGATCGAGGCATCAACGTCGTCACGGCGAACAAAGGCCCGCTCGCGTTCGCTTATCGCGAGTTGCACGAGTTGGCCGCGATGCGTGGTGTGAGCTTTGGCTTTGAGGGCGCAGTTATGGACGGTACGCCCGTCTTCAACCTGGTGGGGCGTTGTTTACCCGCTGTGAAGGTACTCGGCTTTGAGGGTGTTCTCAACAGCACGACGAATCACATCCTGACCGGAATGGAGTCGGGCCGCTCGTTCGACGAGTGTCTCGCCGAGGCGCAGCGCCTCGGCATAGCTGAAGCCAACGCCGACTACGACATCGATGGCTGGGACGCCTCCGTCAAAGCTGTTGCGTTGGCGAACGTGTTGATGAGAGCTGACAAACGCCCTGGTCAAGTAGACAGGCGCGGCATTCGGGACATCACGCCTCAGCACTTGAAGGCGGCGGCCGAGAAGGACTGCGCGGTACGTCTCGTGGCGCGGGCCTCTGTTTCCGCGGCGGGATTGAGGCTCAGTGTGGGGCCCGAGACGGTTCCACTATCGAGCCCGCTTGGGGCAGCGAAGGGCAGGTCAAACGTCCTTGTATTGCGGACCGACCTGATGGGGGAACTGGCGATATTTGAGATTGATCCGGGGATTGAGCAGACTGCCTATGCGCTGCTGAGCGACCTGCTGCTGATTCACGAGGTTATGTGAATACTTAAGCCGTTTGTTCTCAAGCCTTCTTAGTCCGGAACGAGCTATAGCAGAACGCGCACAGCGAATCATCATGCCTCACGATAATTCGCCGCTTCCCGCAACTGGCGCACGTCCCGACCTTCGAGGTGTCAGTCAGCCTTGAATCCAGGACAGGCTCGTCGAGTTGCTTGTTCTTGTAGCGTGACTTGACCAGCCACATCATTGAACCTGCCAGAAACCCAACAATGATGACTGCCAGTACGACTATCGCGATAATCACAAAAAGCATCATTTCAACTACCTCACGCCCCGTCCCACCTTCAATCTCAAGCGAAAAACAATCTTCGGTTGAGGAGCGACAAACAATAACGATACTCGGTCGAAGAAGCAAGAAGGGAGAGTGTGGGAGAGTGGGAGTGTGGCAGAGGAGGTAATCACCTGCGCCCTCGGCCACACGCCCATACTCCCTCACTTCTCCCCGCCCACATCAACATAGCTTATCGTCGGCCAACGGGTGCTTATCGAAAATTGGACTAGAGGCCGTACTTGCCCATTATCTCAGCAATATGCTATAACGCTCTCTTTGCCGTGACCGCCCAATGCGCGTCTATCTGGGTGGCAAAGCGCGTTCGGTGGATCCCGCCACGGCTCAGGACCGAGGGATCCAAAGTTAGACTGGATAGCCGCAACGATGGGGTTGATTAGGAATCCGCTCAATGTCGGTGTGCTGGTCGTGAGTGGCCTGGCATCGCGGGCATCGTTGTAGAGCAGGGTTCTGATCGTCGGCGATACCCGGCAAGGCCCGAGAAGTCTTCGATTCGAATCATCCTGCGCGTCCGAGTTCTTTGCGCATCTGCCGTGAAGTTGTACATATTCTGATGACCACTTGGATAAGTAAGGAGCGATAATAAACAAATATGGAAATCTCACTGATTGTGGCAATCAGCATTCTGTTGGCGACGCGGTGGCTGACGCGGTGGGCGCTCAACGACGGAACCCTTCGGTATGAGCGGCAATTTGTCGTGGCCGGAATCAAAGAAGCCGTTGCCGGAGTTCTGAAGCGCCGCAATGTGCGGCGAGCAGTTGCGGTGGTGTCTGCGACCCTGGCAACTGTGGCGCTCAACGTCGGATCCGCACTTGCGCAGGCCGCCGCTCCCGTGCATGAAGCGGGCGGCGAGGCAAAACTCAAGCTTCCCGATCTGTCGCAGGTGAAGTTTCTGGGTCTGGATGGTCACACACTCCTGCTGTTGGGACTCATCGTCTGCGTCCTCGGGCTGATGTTCGGGCTGGCAATTTATACCCAGTTGAAGAATATGCCGGTCCACCGGTCCATGCTCGAAATCTCGGAGCTTATATACGAAACGTGCAAGACTTACCTCGTTACACAGGGCAAGTTCATCCTGATGCTCGAAGTCTTTATCGGCATAATCATCGTGCTCTACTTCGGAGTCCTCCAGAAATTCGAAGCTGTCCGAGTGATCATCATCCTGGCCTTCAGCCTGGTTGGCATAGCGGGCAGCTACGGCGTCGCCTGGTTCGGCATCCGGGTGAATACCTTCGCAAATTCGCGAACGGCCTTCGCCAGCCTCGAAGGCAAGCCTTATCCCATCTACAGAATCCCACTGAAAGCCGGGATGAGTATTGGGATGATGCTCATCAGCGTCGAGCTGTTCATAATGTTATGCATTCTCTTGTTCATTCCCGGCGACTATGCCGGCCAGTGTTTCATTGGCTTTGCCATCGGCGAGTCGCTTGGTGCGGCGGCCCTTCGAATCGCCGGCGGCATCTTCACCAAGATCGCCGACATTGGCTCGGATTTGATGAAGATCGTCTTCAAGATCAAGGAGGACGATGCGCGCAACCCGGGAGTGATCGCCGACTGTACCGGGGACAACGCGGGAGACTCTGTCGGTCCGAGCGCCGATGGATTTGAGACCTATGGCGTGACAGGGGTCGCGCTCATCTCGTTTGTCCTGCTTGCGGTCAACGAAAAGCACGCAGGACCGAATTTCCAGGCGATACAGGTGCAGCTCCTGGTGTGGCTCTTCGTGATGCGCATCATGATGATCATCGCGTCGGGCCTCTCCTATTTCGTCAACGAAGCGATGACCAAAGCGACCTATGCAAAGGCCGACAAGATGAACTTCGAGACGCCGCTGACCCGTCTCGTCTGGATTACGTCACTGGTCTCGATCGCGGCGACCTATGCCGTGTCGTACGTGATGATCCCGACGCTGGGAGGCGACGCCTCGCTGTGGTGGAAACTTTCAAGCATCATCTCGTGCGGCACGCTTGCAGGCGCGGTCATTCCGGAACTCGTCAAGGTGTTCACCTCGACCGAATCAGCTCACGTCAAGGAGGTCGTCTCCTCATCGAGAGAGGGCGGCGCCTCGCTCAACATTCTTTCGGGGCTGGTGGCGGGCAACTTCTCCGCCTACTGGCTGGGCCTCAGCATCGTCATTCTGATGTCGATCGCGTACCTGGTTTCGACGATTGGGTTGGACCCTTTGATGCTTGCGCCGGCGGTGTTTGCATTTGGCCTCGTAGCGTTCGGCTTTCTGGGTATGGGACCGGTGACGATTGCGGTCGACTCGTACGGGCCGGTCACCGATAACGCCCAGTCGGTCTACGAGCTGTCGCTGATCGAACAGGTTCCGAACGTCGTTGCGGAGATAAAGGGGACTCATAACTTTGATGTGAACTTCGAGCGGGCGAAGCACCTTCTGGAGGAGAACGACGGAGCAGGGAACACCTTCAAGGCAACGGCTAAGCCTGTCTTAATTGGAACGGCGGTTGTCGGGGCGACCACGATGATCTTCTCGATCGTCGTGCTGCTGACGGAGGGACTGGAGAAACACCTGGACAAGCTGTCGCTGCTTCACGCGCCATTTATGTTAGGCCTGATCTCGGGCGGCGCGGTCATCTACTGGTTCACTGGGGCGTCGATACAGGCCGTTACGACGGGCGCCTATCGAGCGGTCGAGTTCATCAAAGCGAACATCAAGCTGGAAGGAGTCGAGAAGGCTTCGGTGGAGGACAGTAAGAAGGTCGTGGAGATCTGCACTCAGTACGCGCAGAAGGGAATGTTCAATATTTTCCTGACGGTCTTTTTCTCGACGCTTGCGTTCGCGTTTGTCGAGCCCTTCTTCTTCATCGGTTATTTGATTTCCATAGCGGTCTTCGGACTGTACCAGGCGATCTTCATGGCTAATGCCGGCGGCGCCTGGGACAATGCGAAGAAGATCGTCGAGGTCGAACTCAAGCAGAAGGGATCGCCGTTGCATGATGCTACAGTTGTCGGCGATACGGTCGGCGATCCGTTTAAGGATACGTCGTCGGTAGCGATGAACCCGGTGATCAAGTTCACTACGTTGTTTGGACTTTTGGCGGTCGAGTTGGCGGTGCAACTGACGAGGGACACCAGTCCGATGGTGGGTCATCTGTTGGCGGCGGCTTTCTTCGCGGTGTCGGTGTTCTTCGTGAGACGGTCGTTTTATGGCATGCGGATAAGGTCGGGGAATTGAATGGCCGACCGGCTCGCCTTCAGGAGCGAGCCGAAACGTGCCATTCTCAGCCTTGCCTGAAGAAGTGAAGGTCGCACTTGACTCGTTAAAAAGACTGACATAGACTGCTGCCCTCCGTAGGAGACAATACGGATAAGACACCCGCGTCGCCCGTCGGACGAGGTACCCCACGTGCTTAGACTATGAGAGAGGCACGCCATGAAAGTCTTTGTTGGTTTCGGATATAACGAACGAGATAGTTGGATCGAAGATCAGGTCTTCTCGGTTCTTGAGTGCATGGGTTTTACGGTAGTGCACGGTAAGGACATGCACGGGGAAGTCCTGCAGCCGGAGGTACAATCGCGCATCGACCAGTCGGATGCGGCGGTTGGCTTCTTCACAGTCCGCGACGGACAGGAAGAGGCAGAGTTCAACTCCCACATCTGGGTGCGCGATGAGATGGTGTATGCGAACGCCAGGGGCAAACCGATCGTGCCGATCAGGGAGGAGAACGCGAAGGTTCCGGACGGTCTGCTGGGTAATCGGCAATATGTCCTGCTGCGGCAGAACGATCGGTTGGCTTGTGTGGTCGAATTGGCGCGGGCGCTGGGGCGCCGGAATATCCGACGCATCAGGCTTGAACCAGAGGCAGACGAGTTGCGACGCGATCTCAATCAATGGAGAAGGACCCAGGGGTTCGGGATCCGCTACCGGACACAGGATGCTTTGAGTGGTTTGGAATCAGACTATCGGCAAGGTCGACTGGAGGTTGTGGATATGGGCTTCTATCTGAACGTCTCGGATGTGCCCAAGCGCGCCTACGTCGAAGTAGAAGGTCTGCTGAACGGTCAACCAATCTTCAACTCCGGGTGGGCATCGGCCGATGCTGTCCTGGTCAGGATCAACTAGAGGCACGCCATGTCGACAGAGTTCGAGATCCGGCAGTGGGAGAAGTACGAGGGAGACGACTGGTGGAAGTGGGCGGTCTGGGTGGAGGGAAGCGACGAAGCCCTGGATCAGATCGACTACGTCGAATGGACTCTGCATCCGACTTTTCCAAATCCGATCCGCAAGACCCGCAACCGTTCAGAGAAATATAGAATCGAGACGGGCGGTTGGGGTGTCTTCCAGATTGGCGCTCGCGTGCAGACCAAGGACGGCAGCTCCGTTCGCTTGCGTCACAGCCTCAGTCTTCACTATCCCGACGGCAGGGAAACCGTGGCATAACCCTACGCTGGACGAAACAACTACTCCGCAAACCCGGATCTCTCTAGCCTGGCCATCGTTCGCCTTCGATTAGATCTTCTTTAGAACTCTTTTAACTTACCTTAAAGACTTAAATCCAACGTTCCGATTAAACTCGCGTCCGTACAAAATGCCGGTGACGGAGACTACGAGTGTTGAGTCCGGATTATCGGCAAATCGAAACATTAGGAGAATTCAGATGGCTACAATTCAAAATCAGTTCCTCAGCATCCTGGTCAATCAGTCCACTGAGCAGGCAACAGTTGTGGTCGATGCCCAGGTCACCTTTGGGCCGAACGAACTCGCACTTGCGTCTCGCCTGGACTGTCGTATCCTCGGAGATGACCCGCTCATCGACGATTTCCTGTTCTCTTTCCCTACGCACTTCTTTTTTGATGCGGGAGCAGCCCAATCGGCTCGCTTTGAACGCGATGACATCCCGCGAAGCCTCCTCAACGAGGACATTATCGGAGCCGATGAAATCGTGGGAGAGCTAACGCTCAAGCTCTCGACTGGCGCTTCAATCAGCAAACGGACCAACGTCTTCCAACTCAGATGACTGAATGTGATGAACTGGCTGTTCGGCGGTGTGGCCGTGGCGCGCACCGCCAGGCACCAGTGACACTCCTAACAAATAAGTTCCTTGCTGTCTTTCGACGGTTCTATGGTTCAGCTCTGGATTAATCGTGAAGGTCCTTGAATCGTTTGGTGAGGACTGCCTCCTGACGTGTCACCGAATTAGCCGGTGCCGATACCGGATCCCGCATTGCCGGCCTCATCGGAATAATCGGTGCCCCTCGTGCCCGCCCGCTTGACCTTAGCAAGATTTAGTTGAATTCTTAGAGCAGGAAAAAGGGTGGCCCGACTACGAGGTAACGTCCATGTGTCGAAACATCAAGACATTGTTTAACTTCGAACCGCCGGTTACGGAGGAAGAGGTTCGCGCAGCTTCTCTGCAGTTCATCAGAAAGATCA
Source organism: Blastocatellia bacterium (assembly GCA_036003885.1). Classification (GTDB taxonomy): domain Bacteria; phylum Acidobacteriota; class Blastocatellia; order UBA7656; family UBA7656; genus DASYSA01. The sequence goes on from DASYSA010000277.1 coordinate 7,066, forward strand.
CCGGCTTCAACAAGCCCTCGAAAGCAAACGAGGATGCCTTCCTCGATGCCGTCAACGAGGTCGCCAGAATCTCCAGCCAGCTTCTACATTCCCTCGAGACAAATGCGCCGCCGAAGAACCGAATGGAAGAGGCGGCGAAGGCGCGGGAACGCGCTGCACAAAGATTCCCTGCGTAAAAGAGCCCGGATGCGGCTTGGGCTGAATAGTAAGGAGAGCCTTTGTCTGTAAGACCTATCTTATGGCAAATCAAAAAGCGTCTCCTGCTTGCTTGTGTCCGATTCAAGTTCTGGTTCGATGTCTATTCATCAGGCGCTGAACCCGTCAGTTTCGTCTGTAATATCTGTGGAACTCCTTGCCGCGTTCCTCCTTACGTCATGTCCCGAGAGCGACTGTCATGTTATGGTTGCGGCTCCACCATCAGGTTTCGATCGGTAGTCAATGCCCTTTCGATTGCGCTTGAGATTGGCTTGATGCCTTTGCCGGCCAATCCTGTGAGAAAAAGTATTGTGGGCATTGGAATGACCGATAGCGAGTGTTACGCAGGAAAGCTGGAGAAGAAGTTCTCATATAGAAATACCTACTTTCATAAGGGGCCTAAGCTGGATATTTTGAATCTCGATAATTCTGATGACGGTCTGGCGGACTTCATTATTTGTTCGGATGTCCTTGAGCACGTCGCACCGCCTGTTCATCTGGCGTTTCAAAACTTGTTTCGCTTGCTCAAGCGTGGTGGGGTTCTTGTCCTTACGGTTCCTCTTGTCGATGAAGCTTTTGCCAGAGAGCATTTCCCTGGTCTGGGCGAGTACCATTTTGAGTCTCGAGGTGACAGGAGGGTTCTCGTCAACAGGACGGCGAGTGGCAGTTACGAAGAGTTCAACGAATTGGTATTTCATGGTGGTGAGGGAGAGACCCTGGAGATGCGCCTTTTCTCAAGGGAATGGCTATTGAAAGAGCTTGAGAACGCCGGATTTGTTAAGGTGAGGGTCCTGGATAAGGATTACCCCGACTTTGGAATTTTCTGGCGTCAGGACATATCCGTTCCACTTGTTGCGTGGAAGTAGGATGTTGAACCAACGAGCGGTCCCCGGCTCCGGGCGGCCCCTGTTTTGATGTGAATCGTTACAAAGGTGAGGAGACGATGTCGACGATCGTTGTTGTCAAAAAAGGAAACCATGTGGCAATCGCTGCCGATACACTCTCGACCCTGGGGCACACAAAATGCGATAGCAGGTATTTTGACGATAAAGATAAAATCCTGAGATTCGGTGACTCATACATTGGTGTCACAGGCAGCACCGCGCACTCCAATGTACTGACAAGCATAATCCGAAAGTACCCGGAGCACGTTTGCTTC
>DASYSA010000278.1:0-9713 GCA_036003885.1 Blastocatellia bacterium
TCTCCAGCCGAGCCCCTCCCATAATCTGAAGTTCAATCCTCGTTGAGTGAGTTGCCGCCAGGCGGGCGCCGGCTTTAGCCGAGCCGGCGGTTGCGATCGTGTAAAGCCAGCAACGGCCTGACAGATCCGCGACCGATCAGCCACGCGATGGTTCCAGCGGCTCACGATTAAGCGGTCCGATTCGCGCGATCTCAAAGAGCGTTTCGGGCTTTGGACTTCGGGCTAACCAAGAGGAGATCTGGAGATGAACCGATACAAAAATATCTTTGTTACCTTGATTGTTGTCTGTTTGCTTCGCACTCTTACTCCGTCCGGCTTTGCTCAGTCGGGTGGAACAATCCGCGGGCGAGTGACGCTCGAGACCTCCGACAAGCCAGTGCATAATGTCACAATAACCATCATCCAACTCAAGCGCTCGACTGAGACGGACGATAGCGGAATATATGAGTTCAAAGACGTACCGCCCGGGAGATATGACGTTGTCGCGCACCTGGACCGCGTGCCGGATGTCGTTCAGAAAGTCCAGGTGAGTGATGGGTCGCCTGATACTCTCGACTTTGAGATGAGACTGAGGGTCGTGGGGGAGCAGGTGACGGTGACCGCGAGCGCCGGAGAAGAGACCTCGTTCAACTCCATTCAATCGGTTACATCTTTGACCTCCGGCGAGATCTCGGAGAAGAACACACAATCGCTGGGTGACGTGACCGATCACGAGCCCGGGGTGGCGAAGCGCACATTTGGGCCGGGGACATCGCGCCCGGTCATCAGGGGTTTCGATGGCGAACGCGTACTGGTGCTGCAGGATGGGAACCGAATAGGAACGCTCGGTTTTCAATCGGGAGATCACGGCGAACCGATAGACCTCCTGAACCTCGAAAAACTCGAAGTGGTCAAGGGACCGGCGACACTTCTGTATGGCAGCAGCGCTATCGGCGGCGTAGTGAACGCCATAACTGGACACCAGTCCGCTCACCCGGGGCTGCGGGGTTCCATCACTACCATCGGCAGCACCAATAACTGGCAAGGTGGCGGGGGCGGCGGTATCGAGTATGGCACGAAGAACTGGCTCTTCTGGGGCACCGGCAGCGGACAGCGCGCGGGTGACTATGAAACACCACTCGGCAGGATCACTAACTCCTACACAAGGCAAGCCGCGGGATCAGGCGGCTTCGGCTACTATCCGGACAAAGGATTCGTCAGCCTAGATTACACCTTCGACAAGACGCGTTATGGGATTCCGTTCGACCCCGCCGAATTGGATCCCGAGATAGTGTTCCTCAATCCCAGGCGGCATAGTATTCGTTTCAACGGCGGCCTGACGGACCGGGATGCATTCGTCACCGGGGCGCAGTTTTCGCTCCAGTATAACGACTACAAGCACCAGGAGACGAACGCCGTCGAGAACATCGTTAACACTGAGTTCAGGAATAAGACGTTCAGCTATCGAGGTATGTTCGATCAGCGAAAAACGGGGAGATGGTCCGGAAGTTTTGGAGTCTGGGGACTTCACCGCGATTACACCTCGGCAGGTGAAGAGGCGCTGGCGCCGCCCACAAAGCAGAATGCTTTTGCGCTCTTTGCGCTGGAGAAGATCGACTTTGAACGGGTGTCGTTTCAGTTCGGCGGGCGCTTCGAACACAATGGCTACAATCCCGATCAGATCCTTGAACGCCCCACACCCGACCGATCGTTCAACGGGTTTTCGGGTGCGGTGGGTATGCGCGTGCCGACATGGAAGGGCGGCGCCTTCGTGGTGAACTACAGCCACTCGTATCGCGCTCCGGCGCTCGAGGAACTCTATAATCTCGGCCCGCATGGCGGCAATTCCACGTTCGAGATAGGCGATCCAAATCTCACGCGCGAACAGGGAGACGGAATCGATCTCTCGTTGCGGCACTCGACCAGCAAGCTGCGAGCAGAAGTAAACTACTTCTACTACCACATCAAGGACTTCATCTTTCTTGCCCCGACCGGTGAGACCGATGAAGAATCGGGTCTTCTGATCGCGAACTACTCTCAGGGCACGACGCGGTATACGGGCGCTGAGGCTCGGCTCGACGTGGGCTTGCATCGCTACATCTGGCTGCTTTCGGGTCTGGACTACGTAAATGCAGAGCTAAAGGATTCGAGTGTGCCGCTGCCCCGGATACCTCCGCTGCGCGGCCGGATCGGATTCGAGGCTGCATACAAGGGATTCCGCTTCGCTCCGGAAGCGGTGATGTCAAAGGACCAGACCCGGATCTTTCCGACTGAGACGCGAACCGGAGGCTACACTACGTTCAACGTCAACGGTTCCTACACGTTTGCCGAACAGCATCTCGCGCACACGATCTCAGTGACCGGCTTCAACCTTGGCGACCGGCTGTATCGCAATCACCTGTCGTTCATCAAAGACTTTGCGCCCGAGATCGGCCGCGGTGTCAGGCTCACGTACACATTGAGGTTCTTCTAGCGATTGCGGATTGTTGAGGATTTTGGATTTTAGATTTTGGATTTTGGATTGCGGACAATGGCGGACTGTCGATTGCGGATTTTGGATGGCGGATTTGGATGGCGGATTGGGGAGCTTGGCTTCCGCAATCCAAAATCTAAAATCCAAAATCCGTTGACAGGCTCTCGCTTAGACTGTAAAAAGATGCTCGCTTGATGATCTCGACAACTCAAAAGGGATTTACAAGATTCCGCGCTCTTTGCGCGTCGATCGCGCTGTTGATCGGAACTGTTTCCGGTCCCGTTTGGCTTGTGACGCAAAGCTCGGATACCTGTGGCCTGGCCTGTTGCGTCAAGGAGGGATCTTGCTGCTGCCTCGCTCGTCGCCCTGGCGTTGATCCCACATCAGACGATCTGAGCGTCGTGGTTGGCGCACCGCTTTCGACTCCCTGCGGCAAGAGTTGCACGACCTCCATACTCTCGGCGAAACTCACACGGCGATCTCATCTTCGCGCAGCCGGTCATCATCCCTTTATCTGCGACCGGCCGGGTATCTGCTGCGACGACCGGTTGGTTATCTCCTGCGAGGAAGTCGTTACCTTTCAGAGAGCCATCGAGTCGCGGGGATGTCCATCTCGCGCACCGCCTCCCTTTCTAACTACCTTTTCAGCCTAGCAGCGGGCAACGGGGCCCGTGCCTGGGCGCTGCTCCATTGGAGGCCCGCCGAAACGCTCCACGCGTGGAGGTCCAGGGCCTACCTATCGTTTCACTCGACAATCGCAGCCGTCGTTCGCCTTTGCTGAGACCTGAGACGGAAGCGACGCACCGATGCGAATAAGACCGGCATTCGAGTTCCAGGAGAAAGTTTGGCCGGGCCTTCAGGCGACTGTGGTGTAGGGTCCACCGCGATGCGCTGAGGGGTAGATGCGGCCGGCCGGGGCGTCATTCTCTCGCCTCTTCTGACGCCCCGGCATTTTGTAATTGTTTCGGGTTTCGAGTTTCGGGTTTCGAGTTTGTCGTCCCAATCCTGAGGAAAAGCGCAAACGCGGAACGCAAAACGCTAAACCCGAAACGCGGAACGCTCCCTTGACGTCGATCTGAATTTGTCTGTAGGATTGCGCTCACTGATGGCAAAAGCCCGACCCAGGCGATTGGCCGCACTCAAGGCCTTCTTTGCCGGCTTACTACTGGCAGTCGGTTCGATCGCTGCCCAGGCTTCGTTGCTCACGAGATCTGTTGATGCCTGTTCGATGGCGTGCTGTGTCGAGCAGGGCCATTGCTGCTGTTCACCGCGACACTCCAACGTACGGGAACTGCTTCGACCGGGACAGACCAGCATCGAGAGCCCCTCAATCTCAACTCAATGCCCCGATGGCTGTGCCGGTTCCCAGGCTGTCAATAATCTCTTTGCCCGCGACACCAGGGACGTCGGTGGACAGTCCGCCGATCTGCTCGGCTCGGCTCTGCCGGGATCACAACAAAGGGCCGTTGCGATCAGCGCTGTTTTCGTCGAAGACTCCTCTCCACGAGCTCCTCCAACTCTCACCGGCAAACTCTAAGGCTTCATTGTCCAGGCGTTCTGGGCGTTTGCGGCTTGACCGAAACTGCCATAGCGGACAACTCGATTCTGCTATGAGCGCTCCGTCTGGAGTTCACATACAGCCGGCCCGCAATCCCGACGCCTGAGATCGATCGGCTATGTCCCATAGTCCCAGGCCCACCAGCCTGGGAGCGGCTTAGAGCCTGAGAGGAGAAGGTTATGATAGGTCTGAATTCGCAAAGGCCGGTCTGCCGTCTCGCGATGATCGTAATAACGATCGCACTCAACCTCAATGTGCTCGCCCAACAGGCGGTCACATCGGCCACCCTCAGCGGACGCGCGGAGGACACAAGCGGGGCGGCCGTCGCAGGAGCGACGGTCACTGTCACCAACCTGGAACGGAATCAGAACTGGATCGCAAAGAGCGACGAACGAGGTCGTTACAGCTTTTTGTACTTGCCGGTTGGCAGCTATCAACTCAAGATCGAGCAGGCCGGCTTTGCCGCGGTGATCAAACGGTTGACTCTTTCAGTCGGGCAGGCGCTGGACGTTCTCGTACAGCTCTCCGTTGCCGGGGTGAGCGAAAATGTCAGCGTGTCGGGAGACGTGCCTGTCATCGAAACCGTCCGCACTCAAGTCGCGGACACCGTTTCAGTGCAGTCGATAGAGAACCTGCCGCTCAACGGACGCAACTACCTCGACCTGGCGTTGCTGATTCCGGGCGTCTCGCGCACGAATACCGGCGCCAGCCAGCGCTTTGCCGAGACCTCGGCAGTGCCGGGAACCGGCATATCGATCGCCGGACAACGCAACCTGAATAGTGGGTTTGTGGTGGATGGACTCTCGGCCAATGACGACGCAGCCGACCTGGCCGGCACCTTCTTCAGTCAGGACGTCATACGAGAGTTTCAGGTCATTACTTCCGGCGGCATTGCGGAGTTCGGGCGAGCTTCCGGCGGAATGATCAACATCGTCACTAAATCCGGCACGCGGCAATGGCGCGCAGGAACGTATGCGTTCGTGCGCAACCAGGACCTTGATGCCAGGAACCCTCTGGCGCCTCGGAAGGACACCTTGACGCAGGCGCAATATGGAGCGAGCGCAGGCGGGCCCATTCTTCGCGACCGGATGTTTCTCTTCACGAACTTCGAACAGACTCGTCGCAACGACTCCATCGTCGAAACCATTTCGCCCGCCAACGTCACCGCGATAAACAATCGTTTAGATGTGCTCACCTACCGCGGACCGCGGATTGAGACCGGCGTGGTTCCCGCCAGCCTCGACACGACCAACTTTTTCGCGAGAATCGATCACAGCCTGACCAGATCGAACCAGGTTTCGGCGCGCTACAGTTTCTATGATGCTTCGTCGATTAACTCCCGGAACGTGGGCGGACTCAACGCTGTCAGCCGGGGCACAGCCCTGGATAACCGCGACCAGACCTTTGCGCTTGGCAACGTGACGACTGTTTCGACAAGGACGATCAACGAGGCCCGCTTCCAATACACCCACAGCGCGCTGGCGGCGCCGGTAAATGATGAAGTCGGCCCCGCGATAAATATCTCAGGCGTTGCCAGCTTCGGCACCGCCACTTTCTCGCCCCTTGCACGCAATACGAACCTGTACGAACTGGCTGACAGCATCACCACACAACGCGGCAAGCACTCGCTCAAGGCGGGTGCCGACGTTCTCTACAATCGCGTCGATATATTTTTCCCCGGCGCAGTTCCAGGGGTCTACGCCTTCAGTTCGCTCCCGAACTTCTTGAGCGGGACATACCTCAGCTTTCAGCAGGCATTTGGCGCGCCGTCGCAGTTCCAGTCGAATCCTAACGCAGGCTTGTTCATCCAGGACGAGTGGAAGGCAAAATCGGATCTGACGGTCAACGCCGGCCTGCGCTATGACGCGCAGTCTCTTCCCGAACCGATAAAAACTGACAGAAACAACTTTGCTCCGAGACTTGGAGTAGCTTACGCTCCGGGAGACCGGAAAACGGTGATTCGAGCAAGCTACGGCATCTACTTCGACCGCATTCCACTGCGCGCCACATCAAATGCCTTGCAGCGTGATGGTTCAAAGTATCTCGTAGTGCAACTCTCGCCCACTCAAGCGGGCGCTCCGATCTTTCCGAACGTCCTGCCGGCGCTTCCTTCCAGTCTGGTCACCAAACCGAACATCACACGCATCGATCCGGAGATCAAGAACAGCTACAGCCAGCAGGCGAATCTTCAGATCGAGCGGCAGCTGCCCTGGAGCGCATCGGTCTCCGCAGGCTATATCTATCTGCGTGGTCTGCACATTATCATGTCGCGGAATGTAAACGTGCCGCGCTTCCCCGCCTCTGCCGGGGTCCCCAATCTCGGTCGGCCCGATCCGAACTTCGGCAACATATCCCGCTACGAGAGCTCGGGCGACTCCTACTACAACGGCATGGTCGTCTCATTCAACAAACGCGCAGGCAGGTGGGCAGCCATTCGAGCGTCGTACACGCTGTCGAAGACCATCGATAACGCCGGTAACTTCTTTTTCAGCTCACCGCAAAACAACTTCGATCTTCGTGACGACCGGGGACCGTCGGACAATGATCAACGCCAGCGCCTGGCCGTCAGCGGCTGGCTCGAAACCCCGCGAGGAGGCGGCTATTCCGGACTTCGACACGCCCTCGAAGGATTCCAGTTCAGCTACATACTTAGCTATTCGTCGGCTCTGCCCTTCAACATCCAGACCGGCGCAGATCGAAACTTCGACACCAACTCTAACGACCGCCCAGTGGGCATTGCGCGCAATACCGCGCGCGGTTTTGATTTCGCTTCGCTGGATCTGAGGTTGAGCCGGCGCTTCCGGTTCACGGAGCACTTCGGGCTCGAGATAATTGCCGAGAGCTTCAACACGCTCAACAGGACAAACCTCCAACTTCCGAACAACACCTTTGGGACGGGCGTAGCGCCATTGCCCAGTTTCGGCAGGCCAAACGCTGCCGGTGACCCGCGACAGATTCAGTTCGGATTGAGATTGTCATTCTGAAATCGTCAAAAAGGCGGTGCAATGAAAAGCATTATGGTCCTGATTGTATTCCTGCTCTGTTACGCCTCCGCGTCCGCGCAGACCCATGATCATGGGGCGATGCAGTCGGGGGACGGAAACTTCAATCCGTTTGTGGTCTCGGACAGTCGAGGCGGATTCTACTTCACCTACGTCCAGCGAACCAACGGCGCGAGCAACGTGATGGTCCGGCATTCGGCGGACGGAAGGTCCTTCGATCCCCCGGTGCGAGTAAACGATCGGGACGGTGACTCAACTGTCAGAAATGAGAATCCCCCGAAGATCGCCGTGTCTCGCAAAGGAGACGTTTATGTCTGTTGGGCCAATGAAACGGCCCGCTGGAAAGGAAATATTCGGTTCGCTCGATCCACAGTTGGGGGAAAGGCATTCCTTCCGGCGATCACGATCAACTCTGATGCGATGAGCGATCCCGCCGGTCATGCGTTTCAAAGCGTCGCGACCGATCGAAGCGGACGCGTCTATGTCGTTTGGATCGACGAGCGCGACAAGAAACCGGCGGACCGGGGCGCCGAGATCTGGATGAGCACGTCCGATGACGGGGGAAAGACATTCTCCCGTGATCGCAAGATCCTGTCCCAGGTATGTGAATGCTGTCGAAGTAACATTCAGATTGATGCATCCGGAAGGTTGTTCCTCGCCTACCGCACAGTCCCAAACCAGGGCCCCATGTTCCGGGACATCGTTCTGGCTGTTTCGGCGGATCGAGGCGGGAGTTTTTCGACCAGGGTCGTGAGTCACGACGGATGGGAAATCAACGCGTGTCCCGTAGCCGGGCCCTCGCTTTGCGTCGACGCCTCAAATCGAATTACCGTCATATGGTTCACCGGGGGCGGGGATCGAGCGGGACTCTACTATGCTTCTTCCTCTGACCTTGGGGTTAGCTTCTCAAAGCGCAGGCTGTTGGATTCAGACCAAAAGCTCGGCAAACACGCGCAGGCCGTGGCTCACGCGGATGGCCAGATCATCGTGGCATGGGACGACTCCGGGGATAAACCGCTCACGCAGTGGGGAACGCTGAACGAAGAGAGTGGACTGCTGCGGAAGCGCGGCGTTCGCAGTGAAGCGATCTATCCCGTGGTGGCGGCCAGCAAGGACGTCATGGTGGTGGTGGGATTGCAGACAAACAAGGATGTCTTCGTACAGACTGAATCGTTGAAGAATCCGTAGAGAAATGCGAAAGGGAAATGCGAAATGCGAAATGCGAAATGCGAACTTCGACGAACAGATGTAAAGTAAATTTCGAATTTCGAAATTCGCATTTCGAATTTCTGCTATCGCGTTAAATTGACTGAAGCCGACCGAACGCCATCCGGATTCAACACCGTTATCGAAACCTGTCGTCCGGGAGCAATGAGATCCCTCCAATCGGCGGCCGACTGCAAACCCTTTTTCACCTTCTTCTTCTTGATGTTGCTTGTATCGGCAAGGCGCTTCCCATCAACCAGGATGTCCGCTCCATCAAGCAAGCCTATTGCCTTGACCACAAGGCGACCGCTTGAATCGATAGTTGCGCTCTTGATCTCAGGCGAGGAGATCTCGCGGTTTTCCACATCGACTGTGTACTTGAGGAACGCCATACAAGTCTCGTCAGTCGTGAGATCGCCGGCTCGAACCGGCTTGGGCGGGTAATTCGGATTCTCGAGATTGCTTACGGAGTTGTTGTATGAAGCGGAAAGCTCCAAAAGAGTGCCGGCTGACAGCGGCACCGGTTGCCTAAACCTGTACAGGCCCTGCCAGTGCGAATCCCAATCTTCGATATTGAGCAGGCAGCGTAATGAACCATCAGGTCCCTTCGCCGTCACTTCCATTTGATGCCCGAGCAGCTGCATGTGCGCGGCGACTCCGAGGGCGTGGGCGCTCTGGCCGGCGGCGATGGCGAATGATTCGGCCCTGAGTCGGTAATCCGACTCGCCCGCGGGAATCACGAAGGTCGTATTTGCCACCGGAGACACGTGAATCCGTTTTCTGACGGGCGTCCGCGCGAAATAGAGTCCTACCTGGGTACGGTCCTTCGCGGCGCCGCCGTGATGCACGTGATAGTGGACCTTAATCACCACCCGAGATCCTTTTGGCAATAGCCAGCCGGTGCCCTCAGTCTCAAAACGAGCCTGCTCTCCCGGCACCCACCATCCTGTGAGTCCTTGCGTCAGAAACTCCGCGTCGCCCGCCGAAGGAAATCCAGGCCCCGGATCGCGATCGTCACGCAGCGTCGATTCGCCCTTCTCATCAAAGTACAGAACCGCGTGGTGAACGACGCTTCGGGCGCCAGGCTTCACATCAATAGCAGACAGGAATCGGTCGCCACGGAGATCGGTCGGAAACGAGTAGTAGCGATATATGTCGTCGCCGAGTTCTACATTGAAGTCTGCCTCGGGTTGCAGCACGAGGTCCGGCGGACCAAGCGCCCAGTCATTGTTGAACTGTAGCGGCGGAGGCAGGTCTGCCGGGTTTCCCTCTGGAGTGCCGGCATCGACCCATCTAGTCAGGATGTCGATCTCTTCGTCGGTGAGGTGTCGTTCGTTATCGAACTCTCCGCAGCCCGGGGCTGGGAACCAGGGAGGCATCGTGCGCGATTCTGCCGCCTCTCTGATTATCACAGAGAATAGTTTCGCCTCGCTGTAGGTCATAAAAGAGAAGGGCCCGATATCATCGGGGTGATGGCACACCTGACAATTGCGCT
>DASYSA010000279.1:0-14213 GCA_036003885.1 Blastocatellia bacterium
GTGCGCGGACTCAATCTCGAGCGCCTCGAGCAGCGCGGCAGTGTCGTCAGCCATATTTGCGATAGCGAACGGCTGTTGTGGCTGGTCGGTGCGGCCAACGCATCTGTTATCGAATGCGACGACTTGAAGGTGCGGGGTGAGGCCGCGGATCTGTTCGCGAAAGCCTTCACATGTGCTGCCGAGCCCTCGGATCAGCAGCAACGGCTCTCCCGCGCCTGCGAGTTCGTAGTAGATGTTGAGATCGTTCGCTTTGATGTAGGACATGTCGTGGGTATTAGAGTTTGAAGTGGAACGTGATCGTTCCTATCACCTTGAGAGGGGCTTCAGTATTCCAGCTTCCCGTTAAACATCATGTCCTTGACCTTGAACCTTGTATTGAGAACAAAGCCGGACAGATCCGAAACGAACTTGATCTCGCCGCTCTCCTCGGAGATGAAGGGCTTGCCCTCGACTACACGAGGGAAGATGAATCTGGCGCCGAGCCCATCTTTTTTAGGAGCCTGAAACTCCTCCAGGAAGAGCCTTTGACCGCCTTTTCCCACCAGGTAGGTGTTGTTCTTGAGCTCCGCAGTGGTCCGCGTCTGCAACACCGACGTTGCCCGTTGAAGCTGCCCTTTCGTTTCGGTCGAATCGACGTCAACCGCGATAACGATGTAGTCCGGAAACTCGCCAGCCGCGAACGCTTTGATCTGAGCGGCGAGCTGGTCGTTCATGTCGTCTTTGTGGTTGATCCGGATGATCCGGCTGAATGCCTGACGGATCGGTTTGGCGGAGAGGAATCTAATGCGAAAGTTGAGGTGGTCTGCGCTGCCTTCGACGGGTGGACCGCCCGATACGCCGGTCCCGGGCCCGGTGTTGAACATACGCGAAGTATTGCTGACAACCTGGGTCTGGCCCCATGGCGAGTCGTCCAGCAGCTTGCGCGCTTCCTTATCCGACCACTCAGTGTAGGGCTTCTTGCTCCACTGGGCGGAAACGGCAATAGCCCCGACCAGAAGCAGCATCGCCGTCGAAACTATCATAATACGAGCCGTCGCTTTCATTGGGTCTCCTCCTGGATGGCTGCTCCTCATCATTCAACGCTGCGAGCGATGGCACGGGACGTTCGGTTCATTCCTTTGGAGCGCCGACATAATAACTCAGCGGGTTCGCCAGTTCAACAACTAGGATCTAGGATCTGGGATCTGGGATCTAGTGTAGTGCGCCACAATTAGCGCAACATAAGAGCGACTCGCTTCGTATGAGTCTTTGGAGGCAAATAACGATGCGAGTCGCACCCAAGATTAACCTCTCCGAGGCACAGCGAGAGGAGTTAGAGAGACAGGCGCGAAGCCGAACTGCAACCGTCCGATTGGCAGCTCGCGCCAAGATGATTCTTATGGCTGCCGAGGGAAAACAAGACCAGCAGATTGCTGAAGAGTTAGGAATCGCGCGACAGACTGTGGCACGTTGGCGGGGTCGCTTTCTTGTTTCAGGGGTCGCTGGCATCGAGAAGGACGCTCCACGCCCGGGTCGAAAACCAAAGATCGCAGCTCGCAGAGTCCAGAAGGTGGTTCGCATGACGACCCAGGAGAAACCGGTCGATGCGACCCACTGGAGCACCCGAAGCATGGCGCGCGCGATAGGAATCAGCGCATCTACCGTTCGGCGGATTTGGAGAAGGCATGGCCTAAAGCCACACCTTTCGCGAACCTTTAAGGTCAGCAATGATCCGCACTTTGCTGAGAAAGTAGAAGACATTGTCGGACTGTACCTCAATCCTCCCGAGCACGCCTTGGTGCTATCGCTTGATGAAAAGTGTCAGGTGCAAGCCTTAGACAGAACTCAGCCAGGACTGCCGCTCAAGAAAGGACGCGCTGGCACAATGACTCACGACTACAAGCGCAACGGAACTACTAACCTCTTTGCCGCGCTCAACATCCTCGACGGGAAGATCATTGGTACTTGTATGCCGAGGCATCGTCATCAGGAATGGCTCAAATTCTTGCAGATCATTGACGACGAGACTCCTAAAGACAAAGACATTCATATCATCCTGGACAACTACGCAGCTCACAAACATCCGGCAGTGAAAAGATGGATGCAAAAGCATCCGCGATTTCACGCGCACTACACTCCAACCAGCGGTTCGTGGTTGAACATGGTGGAACGTTTCTTCCGAGATCTCACTGAGAAACGGCTCCGCCGCGGCGTCTTTCGAAGTGTTGCCGAACTCATCGAAGCCGTTACTCATTACCTTGATCATTACAATTCAGATCCTAAGCCGTTTGTTTGGACGGCCAAAGCTACTGACATCTTAGAAAAAGTTAAACGCGCTCGCGCTAAGCTGAATACGTTATCGACTGTTTGACGCAGACCACTAGGATTTAGGATCTAGATTCGGATTTTGAGATTCAAGCTCCGGCCGGATGCCGTCTAGATCCTAAATCCTAGATCCTGGTTTGAAGTTGACTGCTAAACAACACACGTGCTAGCTTGCTGCTTCGATTGTTGTAGTAGTTTCAGAAAGCCTTCGGGTGCCCCGTAGCTGGGGAGAATAGGGAAGCGGGTGAGATTCCCGCACGGTCCCGCCACTGTGATGCTTCTACGAAGCTGCTGACTAATCAGCCACTGATCCCGGATCGGGAAGGCGGTCAGCAGCCGAACGCAATTTCGCGTTCAAGAGGCTGAGTCAGGAGACCTGCCCGAGGCTAAGCGACCGATTGCTCTCCGCGTGAGGGGGCGAGGCGCCCAGGTTTATGGCTCCTGCTCGACCTATCGCGAGACCGGTCGGCAGGAGCTTTCCATTGCGCGCAAGTTCGTTCTCACGCTTCAAGGCGGTGCCGAATAACTCGGCATCACGCCCAATCCTGCCTCTCCGTGCGGCCGCACTTGTTGCATTCGCCTGCGCCTGTTTGTCGGTTTCTTGCGCATCCACGAAATCGGCTCCAGAAGCCACTTATACGTTCACGGACGAGATTGGTCGAACCCTGAATGTGAAGCCCAACCCTCAGCGCATCGTCTCACTTGCTCCCTCGGTTACAGAGACGCTCTTCGCCCTTGGCCTCGACAACCGAGTTGTCGGAGTGACTTCGTTTTGCGATTACCCTCCGGAGGCAAAGGCCAAGGAGAGCGTAGGTGACACCCAGAAGCCCAGCCTCGAGAAGATCATTGCCCTCAGACCAGATCTCGTCATCATATCAACCGCCAGCCAGCTCGAGCAGTCCGTTCGGCACCTGGCTGAGTTGCGGATTCCGGTTTATGTCAGCAACCCTCGCAACCTTGAAGGCCTACTCACCTCGATAGAACGGATCGGAGAGATCGCCGGCGTCCCGGATCGCGCCAATGAAGTCACGCGCCAAATGCGCAGGCGGATCGAGGCTGTGCGGGCACGAATTGAGGAGCGCCCACATCCAAGAGTCTTTGTAATACTCGGGTGCGAACCTCTGATAACTGCCGGCGCTCCAAGCTTCATAAGCGATCTGATTGCGCGCGCCGGCGGACGATCGATCTCCGCTGAAGAGCCGATGGACTACCCGCAGTTCAGCCTTGAGACGGCGGTCGCCAGGCAGCCCGAGGTGATTTTTTTGCAAGCAGGGAATGAGACGCTTCCGGCAAGGCTCAACCAGACCCCGGCAGTCCGTGAGGGTCGTGTATACAGACTTGATGATGCTTTGCTGCTGCGGCCAGGACCGCGAATAGTCGACGGACTGGAAGAGATGGCCGCGCGGATTCATCCCGAGTGACGTTTCGCGTTTCGCGTTTCGCGTTTCGCGTTTCGCGTTCTGAGTTCCAGATTGTTCGTTCATCTAACGAGGCACGAAACGCAAAACGAGAAACCCAAAACGAGAAACGCGAAACGCGAAACTCGGAACGCGGAACGAGAAACGCGGAACGCGAAACGTGCCTTCAGGCGGGAGCGGCTAACTCAGAGCAGGCTTGTAGTGACGCTCTGCGTCCTGGCCGCCGGATTGATTATTGTTGCCGCATTCGCAATCGCCGTCGGCAGCGAGCATGTTGGACCGACGGAGATAGCAAAGATAGTTGCTTCAGAGGTCACAGGGAGGCTATCGGACGTCTCACCGGTGCACCGGACGATCATTGCCGAAGTCCGGCTGCCACGCGTGTTAATGGCGATCGTAGTTGGGGCGGCGTTTTCGGTAGCCGGTGCGGCATTCCAGGCATTGCTCCGGAATCCGTTAGCCGACCCTGGCTTGCTCGGCATTTCGACCGGCGCGGCTCTGGGCGCGATTGCCGCCACCGTATTCGCGGAGTCGCTGCCGGTCGGCCGCCCGCTCGCGGCCTTCATCGGAGCGATGGTGACGACAGGAGCCGTATACCTGATAGGGCACGGAGCTCAGGGCGCATCGTCGTTGCGGCTGATTCTGGCTGGTGTCATCATAAACTCCTTTCTGTCATCGATGGTGATCTACCTGGTCACGGCGGTGTCCGGACTGCGCTTGCGCAGTGTTCTCTCGTGGCTCATCGGCGACCTTGGGGGCGAGCCCGGATTGTTGCCCATAGTGGCGGCTCTGGTGACGGCCGGTGGTCTGGTTATCTTTGTGAATGCGAGGAGCCTGAATCTATTGATGACTGGTGAGGATGAGGCGCGCGCGCTTGGTGTGGAGGTGGATCGCGTTCAGTTGACGGTATACATAGCGGCATCGCTGGTCACCGGGGCAGCGGTCGCCGCAAGTGGTGTCATAGGATTCGTTGGGCTGATCATTCCGCACGCTGTGAGGCTCGTTGGAGGAAGCGACAACAGGCTTGTAGTGCCCGGCTCGGCATTGATCGGCGCGGCTTTTCTGTTGCTCGCAGACACGCTTGCGAGAACGGTGATCGCCCCCAGCGAGATGCATGTGGGAGTTATCACCGCCTTGATAGGTGCTCCGGTGTTTGTATATCTGTTGCGCCGGACGGGATAAGGAAGAACGTTTCGCGTTTTACGTTTCGCGTTTCGCGTTCGGTATTTACAGTTGTCCGTTCTCCGATAACGCAAACGTAAAACGTAAAACGCGAAACGTAAAACGTACCATGCTTAACATACGCGACGTACGATTCAGTTACGCGGGGCCGGTGCTTAAGGGGGTCTCGTTTGACGTGGCCGCCGGTGACCTGCTTGCTGTGATCGGGCCGAATGGTTCAGGCAAGAGCACTTTGCTCAAGATAATACTCGGTTTCATTTCGCCTTCGGAAGGTTCGGTGATCCTGGATGGACGACCGCTGAAGTCCATTTCTCGACGGCAGGCTGCACGTTTGATCGGGTATGTGGCTCAGGAGTCTTCAGTCCGATTCCCGCTCACCGCGATGGAGTTCGTTCTGCAGGGCCGCTTCGCTCAGGGCCGGATACTCGGTTTCGAGACCGACGAGGACGTACGCGAAGCCAATCGTGCGATGGAGATGACCGAGGCGAATCAATTCGCCGGGCGATTGGTTGGCGAGTTATCCGGAGGCGAACGCCAGCGGGTGATGGTGGCTCGAGCTCTGGCGTCTCGCCCGAAACTCCTGGTGTTTGACGAGCCGGTCGCGAACCTCGACATATCACATCAGGTGAAGATACTGGAATTGGTGAGGAGCCTCACGTCGCAGGGGGAGATGTCGGCGATCATCGTAACCCACGAGTTGAATCTTGCCGCGGAGTTTGCGACGGAGGTGCTGATGCTCCGGTCCGGTGAGACTCTGGCATTTGGGAAACCCCGCGAGGTGATGAACGAGAGCAATCTTCGAAATCTGTTTGATGCGAATCTGATAGTCGACACGAGCCCTTCCAGCGGTGCGCCTCGCATCACGATTGCTGGAGAGATGAGGAGGAGCTAGGGGAGAAAGGGAGAAGGGAAGAAGGGGAGAAGGGGAGAAGGGGGCAACTCTCTAGTGGGAACGAGAAACGAGAAACGAGAAACGCGAAACGTATAATCTGGGTCGCTTGTTCGGGGAAGGCGGTGCGAGACCGCCACTGTCCCGCAACTGTGATGCGCAACGAACCGGCAATCAAGCCACTGCCATTGAGGTGGGAAGGCGCCGGCCAGGAACTGCGTCGTCTTGAACTCGACGCAAATGGCGCTAAGTCAGGAAACCCGCTCGACGATCCGCGGAATGAACTCTTTCGAGGAAAGGAGCAACCACCATGTCAAGCATGTCTAGAGTTTCGGCGACTCCAAGTTGTTCGCCCACCAGCGTCGAAACCATTACCCAAAACGCACAACGCAAAACGTTCAGCCGAGCAGCAATCGTTTTAATAGCGGTTCTCATACTCGGCGTTCCAACGCCGGCGAATGCCCCGGCGCCCGGACAGATTGGCGGAACGGTGACCGACCCGTCAGGTGCTCGTGTTGCCGAGGCCCGAGTCGCGCTGGTCCGAGCCGCCGGCGTCGTTCAGGAGACGCGAACCGATAACAGCGGCCACTTCCTCTTTTCTGACGTTGCCGAGGGATCCTACAGCTTGATCGTCGAAGCCCAGGGCCTGTCGCAGCGCGAGAAGACGACGATCACTGTCGGCGCCGGCGCGACCGCGAGCGCGGTGGTGACGCTTGAAATGGCCGCGATCTCGGACCGTCTGGTTGTCAGCGCAACCAGGACCGAGACTCCTTCCAGCGAGTTAGCCGGATCCGTCTCGGTCATTACGGGCGATGAACTGCAACGCGCCAACCACTCGCTCGTCTCAGAAGCGCTCCGATCGACGCCCGGCCTCGCGGTATTGCAGACCGGAGGGCGGGGCGGGTTGACCTCCGTCTTCGTTCGGGGCGGCGAATCCGATTACAACAAGGTGTTGATCGATGGCGTTCCGGTCAATGCCGCCGGCGGGGCGTTCGACTTCTCCGCGCTCACGCCGGAGAACTTTGATCGCATAGAAGTCGTCCGCGGTCCCGGCAGCGCGCTGTTCGGATCAGATGCGATGACCAGCGTGATCCAATTGGTGACGCGAAGAGGTTCGACTTCAGTTCCGGAGTTCGAGCTATCAGGCGAGGGCGGCAGTTTCGATTATCATCGCGAGACCGCGAGATTGGCGGGCCTGACGCACTGGTTTGACTACTCTACAAGTTTCGGTTTCCAGACCACTGACGGTCGCTTCAGAAACAACGATTACATCAACCGTTCTGCGTCGGCCAATCTCGGATTTCGTCTTGCGCCGAGCGCCGACCTGCGAGTTACGTCGCGTTGGAACAACAACACACTTGGCGTGCCTGGCGCCACTGCGGTGCTCTTTTCGGATCCTGACCAGCGGCAGAACCATCGAGACCTCGCGCTTGCCGGCGCGTTCAATCTGCGGACGACTCCACGTTGGCAGCAGATCGCGCGATTCGTCTATTCGGAGGCCGATACGAACAGCTTCGACCCCGTCGCTGAAGATCTAAGCCAGCCATCCACGCCGCCTCTTCCCCCCGGGGCGTTCGGAGATGACTTCGCTTTTTCATTTCGCGAACATCAGAAACGCGCGGGCTTCCAGTATCAGACCATAGCGACCCTGGGCTCTAATAATGTAGTCACCGGGGGGGTCGACTTCGACCACGAGTCTGCCGACTTTGCCAGTGACTTCAGTCGCTCGTCTCCCTCTCGCAACAATCTGGGCTTATACCTGCAAGACCAGGCGTCGTTGCGCGAACGGTTGTTTGTGACCGCCGGGATGAGGGTTGAGCACAACACCGGCGGGTTGCCCGATGATTTCAGGGCGGCGCTACGATCTCTCGATTCGAATGCGCCAACCGGGGATGTCGGATTCGGCTACGCCGTTAGCCCCAAGATCTCCGCGTCGCTTGTAGCGCGACCTCATCAGGAACAGGAGCTGTTCGGAGCGACGAGACTCAGGGCGAGCTTCGGCCGGGGCATCAAGGAGTCGCACCTTGATGAAGCGTTCAGCCCGAGCCCGTTCTTCCTCGGCAATCCGGCACTCGATCCGGAACGTGCCATCAGTTTTGATGCGGGTGTACAACAAGAGTTCCTCGGCCGGCGAGGGAGCCTTGAGATTACTTACTTCGACAACAGATTTCGGGATCTCATAGTCTTTAGATCTGATCCGGCGACTTTTGGACCAATCAGATTGCCTGACGGGCGCCTTGCAAGTTTCATCAATCTCGACCGGGCGTCGGCGCGAGGTCTTGAGCTGGCAGGGGCGGCGCACCCTCTTCGGCAGTTGCGCATTTGGGCCGCCTATACGCTTCTGAGCTCGCGAGTCGAACGCGCCGGTAATGGTCTCGAGCCGGAGGTTGGATTACCTCTGGTACGCAGGCCGCGGAATTCGGGAGCCTTCGAACTGGCGTGGGTCGATGAACGATTCGACATAATGATCACGGGGGTAGCGATGGGAGAGCGCCGGGACATCGATCCGAGTTCGGGGGCGAGATTCAACCCGGATGGGAAGGCGATCTTCAATGACGGATACGTCAAGCTCAACGCGGCCGGTTCCTGGCTCATAACGAGACGACTAACCGCGTTCGCTCGCGCGGAGAATCTACTCAACCAGGACTACCAGGAGGTGTTGGGATTTCCGGCTTATCGTCTGAATTTTGTAGCCGGATTGCGAATTCGACTTGGGGGAAATCGGTAGTGGTTGAGGAAGGACCGAGCTGAGGAAGTCGGCAGCTCTGGATTGAATGCAGCAGGGGAGAGAGTCTTCGACCCTGCTGCATTGCAGTTCAGCTGGAGAACGCTTGATGTTGTGGGCTACGCAATCTGATCGGAAGCATCGCCCCGATTGATTAAGCGGACGTACATCTCGCGGAGGCGAAGTGCAAGCTCAAGGCGCTTGCGCGATTTACCCATCAATTTCTTATTGCGTCGCTGGCGCGCCAATTCAAGCATCGCCCGCAGGGACTCGATCTCGTCTTCTTGAGCGCGAAGGCGCTCTTTAAAGTATTCGTCAGACATTTTGATACAACCTGAATTCTAAAGGGCTGTTGTCCTGGACCTGGTGCCGGTCCTTTATTTTTGACGTCGTGCGTCGACCGCTCGCGGTAGGGATTATAACTCACCCGATTGAGTTATGGTAGCAGAAATGTCTTTTCTTTTTGGCCTCGGACTCTCGCGGGTGAGCGTTTAGAGGGTGCCGGATTGGCCGCCGCTCTTTACCGGGACCGCATAACCGTCGCTACTTCGCTTAGGCACTCCGAGCCGCTTCAGTGCGTGTGCGGAGGGCAGTCCGGTCGCGGGAAGCTGGTTGGCGCTTTGGAACTGCTTCATCGCCTCAACTGTGTCGTCATCGTACTGACCCGAAGCAGGTCCTGAAAGGTAGCCCAGCTTGATCAACGCCCTCTGAATCTCGCTCACCCGTTCGGTCGGTATTCCTGTAGCCGCTGGCCGTCCGCTGGTTGGATAGTCCTGGGCTACGGATTGCCGGCCGCGCCTCGATCGCGCGTTTCGACCTCGCCGCCTCCCCCGCCCCGACCGCGCACCAGCGCGGCTTCCGCCTCTGCCCGCGCGGCGTGATACCTTATTGTCCCGACCCTTTTTCTTGGCGGCGCGGTGAGAGCGGCGATCAAAAGGCGAGTTCGCCAGCGCGCTGTTGTCCAGCCCAGGAGTCAAGCTTGCAAACAGGATTGCAAATGTGACCGCCAGTACGTGAGCCCTTTTGCATATGGATCGCATAAACAGGTCCATTCGATGTTCTTAGAGATAGAGGCGCTTTCGGTTCGAGGGGCTGATTATAGCACGATCGGGGCAGGCATGAAGAGGTGGAAGTAGCAACCACATAATCTGAAACAAAAGCTGCGGACGTGAGTCCGTAGCAGATTGCTTTCGCCCTAAACCCTTGGGCACGACGCGGGAGAAAGCTGCGGACGTGAGTCCGTAGCAGATTGCTTTCGCCCTAAGACCGTTGGGCACGACGCGAGAGAGCTGCGGACGTGAGTCCGTAGCAGATTGCTTTCGCCCTAAACCCTTGGGCACGACGCGGTAGAAAGCTGCGGACGTGAGTCCGTAGCAGCTTGCTTTCAACCTAACGTGGGAAACCAACCTGGGAGAAAGCTGCGGACGTGAGTCCGTAGCAGATTGCTTTCGCCCTAAACCCTTGGGCACGACGCGGTAGAAAGCTGCGGACGTGAGTCCGTAGCAGATTGCTTTCGCCCTAGACCCGTGGTCACAACGCGGTAGAAAGCTGCGGACGTGAGTCCGCAGCAGCTGCGGACGTGAGTCCGCAGCACCTTGCTTTCAACCTAACGCTGGGAAACCAACCTGGACTCGGAACCAAGCACCGAGGCTCCGGGCCTGTGTCCCGGAGCCTCACGCTCTCAACTTTGATCTACGCACCTCCCCAGAATGGTTGCGAATCTCAATCTAATCCTGTTGCCAGGAAGCTTCTGATCTGTGCAGTAGTCGCCTCGCCGACGGTCCCAAGGTAACAGGACGACTCCCACAAATCATAGGCTCCTGTGTTTTTCAACACACCGTAATACCGATCCGCCATGAACTGCCACGAATGGTTCATGATGCTTAATGCGCATTCCTTGATGCTGTGCGAGGGAGTGGTTCCCACAAGAAGGTGAATGTGATCCGGCAGCAGCGACATCCTTTCGATGTAGAATCCCGCATTTTCGGCGTGCTCGGCCACGGTCTCAAATAGGGCGGGCGCGATATCTCTGTCAAATACTTCGCGTCGGTCACTAGTCGCTAACACAACGTGATACGAAAGATCAAAAGTCGCGTGTGCCGCGCGCAGGTTCGAGCGCCTGGGATTCATCCACCTCATGGTCTCGATGTCCTTCTCGTTTCTTAGGCCGTGGTGTTCGCCCTGATGATAGATGTACTTCTCAGCGGCTTTCCTGCTCGCCTTACCTACGCTGCGAACGAAGTAGCCACCCGACCACAGAGCGCGTAGCTTGAAGCTGCTCGCGAGTTCTGCAAAGCGCAGGTTGAACTCCCGTGAAAGGTTGGTCTTTGATGTTCGGGCCACGTCGGAGATGACGTGTTCGGGTCTCAGACTCAGCAGGCAGTAGAAATTGCCTGGCTCGGTCTTCTGATCCAGGACGTGATAGTCATTGCGTTCGCATATCGAAGACAGAGTCTGCGCCAGGCACTCCCCATGCTCCAGAGAGGAGAAGACATGGCGCTGGAACTTAGTCTGAAAACAGAAGTGGTAATGGAGCTGATAGGCGCAGTCTATGTCTTTGAAAGGTTTGTAGGTCATGTGAATGCTCCTATTGCGAAGACCCCGATGAAGATGCTTGCGTCTCTGGAGTGTCGCGGTTCCTTGGCCGGCTATCGACCAGAAGTTAGCGTTGCCGGCCTGGAGCTTAGGCCGAAAGTAATGCTGCTCCGGGCTTACGCCCCTGAGCTTTTTGGTCGTGTGGCCTGGAGCGTTAGGCCGAAAGTAAAGCTTTTGGGTTGTGTGGGCCTGGAGCGTTAGGCCGAAAGTAAAGCCTCTTGGTCGTTGTGGGCCTGGAGCGTTAGGGCGAAAGTAAAGCCTCTTGGTCGTTGTGGGCCTGGAGCGTTAGGTCGTTGTGGGCCTGGAGCGTTAGGCCGAAAGTAAAGCGGCTCCGGGCTTACGCCCGTGAGCTTTTTGGTCGTGGGCCTGGAGCGTTAGGCCGAAAGTAAAGCTGCTCCGGGCTTACGCCCGCGAGCTTTTGGTCGTGGGCGTGGAGCGTTAGGCCGAAAGTAAAGCTGCTCCGGGCTTACGCCCGCGAGCTTTGCTCTCCTATGTCGTTCCTCATCCGACGCCTTCGAGGAATCTGGCGTCGAATGCCGACGGAAAGAGTTCCTTGATCTCAAACTTCTGCACGTCTCCAACCAGGTTCGCTAAGAGGACCGCTGTCTCTTCCGAAGAGAACTCCCATATCATCTGACGGCAACAACCACACGGCGGGGTGACCGGTTCGCTGTCGGCAACCACGGCCATCTTCACGATCTCTTGCACCCCGTCGCTCACCGCCTTGAATATCGCTACACGCTCGGCACACATCGTCAGACTGTAGGTCGCGTTCTCGATATTGCACCCGGTGAACACACGGCCATCCGCCGCCAGTAACGCCGCCCCCACCGCAAAGTGCGAATA
The DNA here is from genome assembly GCA_036003885.1 of Blastocatellia bacterium. Taxonomy (GTDB): domain Bacteria; phylum Acidobacteriota; class Blastocatellia; order UBA7656; family UBA7656; genus DASYSA01. The sequence continues at coordinate 11,960 of DASYSA010000279.1, forward strand.
AGGCGCGTGTGCAAGCAAACGTGCTTCCTTAGCCCTCTCGATCAATTCGTCATCCGTAGTCCGCGGCGGGTTGTTCCTCTTCCCCATCCTGGTTCTCCAATCTATCACCTGCAAAACAGCTAGTTGATCGAGCTCCGTTCATCACCGGATGTCAGCAGCACGGAATCCTGCCGTTCGACTGACCCCGCCAGTATCGACTTGATCTTGCCGGTGATCAAATCGATACCGACCTCGTTGTGGCCGCCCTCGGGAATGATTATGTCGGCATAACGTTTGGACGGTTCGACGAACTGCAGGTGCATAGGCCTTACTGTAGTCTGATATTGCGAGATAATCGAATCGACGCTGCGTTCTCGCTCATGCACGTCTCGGTCGAGCCGCCTTATGAACCGAATGTCCGCATCCGCGTCCACGAATATCTTGAGGTCCATCAACGCGCGCAGATGAGTGCTCACTAACACGAGGAGGCCTTCGATTATGATCACCGGGCGAGGCGCGACCTGAATCGTTTCCGGCTTACGGGAGAAGGTCGCGTAATCATAAAGCGGCTGCTCGATGCTCTCTCCCGCGCCGAGCGCCTCGAGATGATTGACCAGCAACTCTGTGTCAAACGCGTCCGGATGATCGAAGTTAACCTTGTGCCGCAGCTCTATCGGCATGTCGCCGAGGTTGCGATAGTAGGAGTCTTGCTGCAGGTAAACCACGTTCTCTGAACCTACTGCGGCGATGATCTTGTGCGCAACCGTGGTCTTGCCCGACCCGGTGCCCCCGCTGATACCGATTATCATAGGGCTATTCTAACACCGTTTGGAAATGGGTTGCTGAGTACTATGACACCAGGCAGGATTACACTACCCCTTCGGCATCCAAAGCGAGCAGCCTCGGAATCAGCTGAATTATCAGCGCCGAGAGCTTCCGGCCGGCCCGTTCGCCCACCTCCATCACTTCCTGATGCTTGATCTCGGCGCGACTCAGCCCGGCTGCCGAGTTTGTGATGCAGGAAATGGCCAGAACCTTCATCCCACAGTGCCTGGCTACTATGGCTTCGGGCACCGTCGACATTCCAAGCGCATCGCCCCCCAACTTTGCCATCATGCGCACTTCGGCCGGAGTCTCATACGAAGGTCCGCGAAGCCCTACATAAACTCCATTCGCCAGGGTCATTCCTCCGTCACGTGCAACTTCGTGCGCGGCGTCAATGTACGCAGGCGTGTAGATCGATGTCATATCCGGAAAGCGCGTACCGAAGCGCTCATCGTTAGGACCCCTGAGCGGATTGTCGCCCATCAGGTTAATGTGGTCCTTGATTACCATCAGGGTGCCGGGTGTCAGATGAGATGAGCCGCCTCCAGCCGCGTTCGTAATGATCAATGAGCGAATTCCCATGACCGAGAAAACTCGCACCGGCAGAGTGACCTCCTCCATTGAGTAGCCTTCGTAGAAATGAAACCTTCCCTTCATTGCAGCTATCTCGACGCCCCCGCACGTCCCGATCAACAGCTTGCCGTCGTGTCCCTCGACCGTTGAGCTCACGAAGTGAGGTATCTCGGTGTAAGGGATATCGACCGGGTCGCTAATAGCTTCGGCGACTCCACCCAGGCCCGACCCCAGGATGATCGCGAGCCGCGGGTTGCGCCCCCAAGCCTTCGCGTTGATATAACGGGCGGCTTCAGAAGCCCTGTCGTATAGCGGTATTGTCATAGAACCCCCGAAGAAATGCGAAATTCGAAATTCGAAATTCGAAATTCTAAATTCTCTCTCTCAATTTCGCATTTCGCATTTCGCATTTCCTACCTTGTTTCCTTCACATACGGAGTGCCGATCGCTTTCGGCGGCGTCGCTCGACCTATGAACCCCGCCAGCACTATCAGCGTCAGTACATAGGGAATAATTTGAATAATCTGGACTGGAATGTCTACGACGCCCTGCATTCGAATCGCGATCGCATCGGCCACTCCAAATAGCAGACAGGCCAGAAACGCGCCGACAGGGTGCCACTTCCCGAAGATGAGCGCCGCCAGCGCGATGAATCCGCGACCCGCGGTCATGTTTCGGGTGAACAGCGAGTTCTGCCCGATCGACAAATAAGCTCCGCCTATGCCTGCAAGCACCCCGCTTGCGAGCACTCCTGCATAACGGATTCGCGTTACGCTAACCCCGGCCGTGTCCGCCGCCTCCGGGTTCTCCCCGACTGCACGCAATCGCAGTCCAAAGCGAGTCCGAAACAGAATGTAGTAGCTGATCGGCACCATCA
>DASYSA010000280.1:0-16672 GCA_036003885.1 Blastocatellia bacterium
CTCCTGGTTGCTTGAGTTCTTCCCGTCGCTTGCCGTCAAATCGAACTCTCCATTAATCGTTGCTCTAACGCAGCAGGGGCAGACCGTAGGGCCTGCCCCTGCCGAGACTCGCCGGCCGTTCTACGCCCGCTATCTCAAGACGATCACCACTCGCCGGTTCGCAGCCCGTTCGGCTTCAGTGAGGTTGTGGTTCCCGGGCAGGGGTTTATGTGGCCCATATCCCTCCACGTTCTCCAGCCGGGCCTGCCTTATATTGATGCCGCTCGGGTCCGACTCCTTCAACCACTGCCAGACCGATTCGGCGCGCGCCTGCGAAAGAGCGAGGTTAGCGCCCAGCTCTCCTACGTTGTCGGTATGACCCTCGATGATGATCTTCGTGTCGGTTGCGCGGATCAGCAGGTTGCGGATTTCCTGAAGCCTTGGAATCTCGGACGGCTTGACCTTGGCCGAGCCGCTGTCGAAGTTGATCTGGTAGTTCGCCTTTACAACTGTGCCCTCATTTTGACCCGGCTGGAACGACGCTGTGTACACGCCTGTTTGGGACTTCTCGTCGGTGATCTCCTTGATGAAGCTCAGGTCCACGACCTGATCCACCGTCGCATAGTTCGCGAGTCTCTCGGGCAGCAGCCTCTTCAACCGGATGGCGTGATCGCTGTAGGTGATGCCGAAGATCGAACGCGCGAGCGCCTGACTGCCGTCCATTCCGAACAGGTGTCTCACCTCGGCAATGTTGTTGACACGCGACCCCCCTAGGGGCACTCCGCTCTCGCTGTCTCCGCTGAAGTATTTGTTCCAAAAGGCCGGGCCCATACCTTCGAGGTTGAAGACCAGCGCATTGAGGGCGGATACCCTGTTGCGGAAGTAACTCTCGTCGGTCTTGATCCGATCATTGGAGCGAGCTATACATCGAAGGAGCGTGGTTATGTAGTCGCGGTGCTTGTTTAGCCAGTCTTCATTGCCGAACAGAATGTGCGGCATCATGTAGCTGTACTCGCGCGTCGAGACGATCTTCTGGAGCTTCTCGCTCTTTCCCTTATAGGTGACCGACGGCCGGTCCTTGATCACCATCACGTCTCCAGGAGTCCAGGTCGCGCAGGCGTCGATTTGATAAGACTCGTTCTTTTGAGTCGCGCGATTGCGCAGACTCACCTTGGCGTTCTGAACGAACTTCTGCGCGGCCTCGATATGATCGGTCGCATTCACAAAGTTGATCGCATCAGGGTCATATATCTGTTCATCGGCATTGACCGGTATCTGATTGTCGGCCGCCCAATCGACGGTCACATTCCAGTCGCAGTATGGGACCGCGGTTACCACTACCGCCCCGCGCGCGAGTTGCGGCTCTTTTTTCCACGACTCAGGTCCGATCAAACAATCTTCGCCGAACGAATAGCCGCTGCTCCAGATGACCTTGGCCTTGTTGCCACGGAGCAGCTTGTTGGCGCCTGCAATGTCTACTGCTGACTGGTCGCCGGTTGTTGTTACGAGTTGCATCTGTCCGGCAGCCAGCGCTTTGATCTGTTCCGAGGTATCGTTCTGAACCACCAGCTGAGTATTGGTGATGCCGGCCTGGCACAGACAGCTGTCGCGGTGCTCGCCGGACGTACCCGGCCCCCCGACTGCGTCGATGATGCCGCTGACCGTCTGCCATGTCCATATGCCGATGGTGACCTGGGGGTTGTCGGTGGTACGCTCAGGCGCTTTGACGGCGGAGGGCGGCAACGAGGCGAGCGACACATCGCTAGGGCGCTCGGGCTTGTCCAGAACAACGCCCTTCGTCTCCTTGTCGCTTGAGCTCCCCAGATTTATCTTCTCTATAAGACCCAGTTGTCGGACGCCGACGTAAACCAGCCCCGCCATTACGAGGAAGATCAAAATGATGGCTCCCGGGCCTAACTGCAATCGACCGATTCTCATGTGCGCCTCCTGATGGTAGACCGGCTACCGTGTAGTTTGATATCAGCCTGCGTCGACATTTCCTACGCCTTGGATAAGCTTGAACAAAAAGGGGCAGCGTAAAAGCCGCTCGCCTGAGCGAGTCAGGGTCCTGGGTGCTCCGCGATCGGGCAGGCGTATTATATGCATGCGCATCACGCACTGTAAACAGGCATCAAGCCGGTGGTGCTCTTGTTTGCGGGTTGTTTGGAACGATCTCATTCGCGCCGGGGTTGGTAGGAGAGGCTGTCATCATGTGCGCCTCGCTTGACGGCAGTTCGCCAGAGGACATGACAGGCCTTGCGAGGGGTGATGCGTCGTTGAGGGGTCAGGCACTCGATTCCTCGATCTTGCGATTCTTATTTTCATTCGTTGTTCGCCTGGTCCTCGTCCGTCCTGTAACCTTTTGGCGGCCTCAAACGTGTTGTCGGTAGCGCACGCCTGATCGAGCCTGCGCTCGAAAGGAGACGACACTATGCTTTCGGTCGAACAGACGACAGACACCGTGGTTATCGGCGGCGGGATTGCGGGCCTCGCAACAGCGACCTTCCTTGCCCGCAGCGGACAAAGCGTGCGGCTCGTCGAGCAGTCACAGCACCCTGGCGGGCGCGCCCGGACTAAAGTGCAAGACGGCTTTTTCATGAACATCGGCCCGCACGCGCTCTATCTGCAGGGAGCCGGCTTCAGAATCCTGAAGGAGCTCGGCGTCGAACCCCTCGGCAACGTGCCTTCCGTTTCAGGAGCGTTCGCAGTCCACGGCGGCGTGAAGCACACCTTTCCGGCGGGTCTGGTCTCACTTCTGACGACCGGCTTGTTCGGCCTGTCGGCAAAGTTGGAAACAGCGCGGCTGCTCAGCTCCCTGCCTAAGATAGATGGCACCCGGCTGATGAAGGTCAGCGTACGCGATTGGGTCGAATCCGAGATCACTCATCCTACAGTTCGCGAGTTGATACTTGCGACCTTTCGGCTCTCGACCTACACAAACGCTCCCGAGTTGATGAGCGCGGGGGCCGCAATCGAACAGCTGAAGAAGGCGCTGAACAAGAGCGTTCTATATCTGGATCACGGCTGGCAAACCCTGGTAGACGGTCTCATCGAATCCGCAAAGCGCGCCGGCGTAATCATCGAGACCGGTGTGAAGGTTGAAGGCATCGAGTGCGGGATATCCGGCCGCGTCGAAGCGGTCAGACTTGATGACGCCCGAGCGTACAAGGCGTCAACTGTCGTGCTCGCTTCCAGCCCTGCGATTGCCGCTAGTCTTGTAGAAAGAGGAGATCGGACGTCGCTCAGCCAATGGGCCGCCAGTGCCATGCCGGTCAAAGCTGCCTGCCTCGATGTGGCACTGAGCCGTCTGCCTGATCCTCGTGCCAGATTTGCGCTGGGCATCGATGCGCCGCTCTACTTTTCCGTGCATTCCGCTTCAGCCAGCCTGGCGCCTGCAGGCGCGGCGATGATTCACGTCGCAAAATACCTGCCGCCCGATCACACCGCGCGCGCCGAAGACGATGAGCGAGAGATGGAAGGCCTGCTCGACCTTGTGCAGCCGGGGTGGCGTAAAGTAATTGTGTATCGGCGGATGCTGCCGGATATGATCGTAATGAATGCGATTGCGACTGTTCAAACCGAAGGCACTGAGGGACGCCCCGGCCCCGCCGTTCCGGATGTGCCGGGGTTGTTTGTCGCGGGCGACTGGGTTGGACGGGAGGGCCTGCTGGTCGACGCGAGTCTTGCGAGCGCGAAGCAGGCCGCCGAGTTGATCGTCAATCACGGCAAGGCAGCGGCGGCCGTTACTGCATGAAAAAGGGGTCAACCACAGTACAGAGAGGAGAGCAGAGAAAGAATCAAGGACCCTTGAGACGCGCGGCGAAGACTCGCCACCTGGCGTCGTCCCGGGCTCAGAGACCAGGATATGGTGACATCTGCCATTGACATCGAAACGGATCGGCGCCTTCTGTGGGGCTTATGCTATCGCATGACCGGGAATGCCGCCGACGCCGACGACCTCGTGCAGGAAACCTTCGTCAAAGCGCTGGAGAAACCGCCCAGGCGCCACGACCAGCCTCTCAGGCCCTGGCTCATACGAGTTGCGATCAATTTGAGCCGCGATCTCCTCCGCCGGCGCCGACGTCGCGGCTACACCGGAGAATGGCTCCCTTCTCCTGTTCCAACCGATGACAACGACAGTCCCGCGTCATACGAGCCGCCCGCTCCGTCGGAAGACTCGCCTGTCGCGCGCTACGACATGCTCGAAAGCATTTCGTTCGCATTTCTGCTGGCCCTCGAAGCGCTGACGCCATCCCAGCGCGCGGTTCTACTGCTGCGCGATGTGTTCGATTATTCAACAAGCGAAGTTGCAACTGCGCTTGAGATCACCGAAACGAGCGCGAAGGTGTTGCTCCATCGCGCGCGAGCCCGCATGCGCAGTTACGACAAAGACCGGGCTATGCCTGACTCATCTCGCCGTGAAGCCACGCGTCAGGCCCTCGAGCAATTCCTGCTCTGTCTGAAGAATCGCGATGTCGAAGGGCTGGAAAAGCTGTTGACCGAGGACGTGGTCAGCATTTCTGATGGCGGCGGTGAAGTGGCCGCGGCTCTCCGTCCAGTCATCGGACGCCATCGAGTGATCCGACTTATCACCGGGCTGGCAGAGAAAGCGGGCCCGATGCCGCAAGTCTCGTTCAGGCTCTTGAATGGCTGGCCGGCGATGGCGGTTGAGGTCGAGGAGCAACACCGGCGTCCGGGGGTCGCTTCGAGATTTACGATGCACTTCGAGGTAGACAGTACGGGACGCATTCGCCGGCTGGACACGGTTGTTGCTCCGAGTAAACTATCAAGCATCCGCTAATCTCGCGAATAGACGCGAATCAAACAGGGGTCAGGGATCAGGGTCAGAGGTAGTTAGCGAGGATTCGCGTTATTCGCGGATTATCTCCTGTTGAATATCTTCCCGTCTGATGTAAAACTCCCAGAGTTCATTGAGACGGGAGAGCCATGCTCAAACGAATAGTGAAGAGAACGCTGACTTCACTTCTAATCATTCTTGTGGTTTCCATCGCTTTGCTTGGCTACTCTTTTTTGCCCGCCACGCTCGACGTTAATGCCTACAAATCCGACGATACATTTCAATCATCCGCCGTTCGCGATCTGGCCTCCTTACCCGAAGTCACACTCTCGGTCATCGAGTGCGGCAAGATGAAGAGCAAGCAATCATTCGTCTTTCTCGGAGGAAGCTGGTCCGCAGACTATTACAGCGGTATGGCGGCGGTCCTCATTCGGCACCCGAAAGCTACGTTGTTGTTCGACGCCGGCTTCGGGGCCAACGTCGATGAACACTTCAAGAATGCACCCCGTCTGATGAGGGCGCTGACCTCCTATGACAAAGAGACGAACGCTGCCAGTCAGCTCCAGGAACACGGCATAGCGCCGGCTCAGATCAACAGCATCATTCTCTCGCACTGGCACTGGGATCACGTCAGCGGAGCTGAAGACTTTCCCGGCGCCGAGGTAATGGTTTCGAAAGCCGAGGAGGACCACATTCGCACGTTGCCGGCCAGCGAGTTGATCACTCAGATGCGCGGACGGCTGAAACTGCGCTCATTTGATTTCATCGGTGGCGCCTATGAGAACTTCGACCGGAGCTTTGACCTGTTCTCCGATGGAAGCCTTGTACTCGTTCCGCTGCCCGGCCACACCCCGGGATCGATCGGCCTGTTTGTGAATCTGCATTCGGGCAAGCGGTTCTTCTTCATCGGCGATCTCACCTGGGCCATCGAAGGAGTGACGCTCCCGGCTGAGCGGCCCTGGATCTCGCGCAAGCTTGTAGACCAGGATGAAGATCAGGTGCGGCGTTCCATCGTCAAAGTCTATCAACTCCTGGCGAGGCGTCCGGATCTCGTCATAGTTCCGGCGCACGACCGGCGCATCCACGATCAGATTGCCAACTTCCCCGAGGTCGAGCGCTGAGAACAAGGGCTCGCACGACTAACCTGGCGGCGACTGGCGATCGCTATTTGTGAAACGTGTGGCGGCGGTCAGATTTCATTTGAGCGTGCGTCTGAACCCGCTTCAGGAGATTGAATGGCTGACTCTGGCATACGGCAACGAAAGCGTCCCGGCCACCTTGTGCGATGGTTGCTCAGAGGTCACACCAGAGGGGTTGGAGGTCCCCGGGCGCGACAGCGGCATCATACTCATCCCTGGTACAAAGTTATGTGCTTGACCGGGGTCGACTATTTCTCGACGCTCGGATATCAACCCGGCATCGCCTTTCTCGCCGCCGGAGCTCTTTCACCGATCGCTACGTTGATCCTGGTATTGCTGACACTGTTCGGCGCTCTGCCGATCTACCGCCGCGTTGCAGCCGCCAGCCCGCACGGTGAGGGATCGATCGCCATGCTCGAGGACCTCCTCTCGAGATGGAAAGGCAAGCTGTTCGTTCTCTGCCTTCTCGGATTCGTCGCAACTGATTTCATCATCACGATCACGCTGTCGGCAGCAGATGCCACCGCTCACGTCGTTGAAAACCCCTTCACGCCACATTTCTTCCACCATCGCGTCGCGGTGACCCTGGTGTTGATCGGAATGCTGGGAGCGATCTTCCTGAAGGGTTTCAAGGAGGCCATCGGGATTGCCGTCATTCTCGTAGGGGTCTACCTGTTGCTGAACCTGGTAGTCGTCGTTCGCGGCGTTTACGAGTTGGCGACGCATCCCGCGTACATTTCCAACTGGAAAAGCGCTCTGTTGACTAGCCATGGAAGTCCTTTGATGATGGTCGGCGTGGCCCTGCTCGTGTTTCCGAAGCTGGCACTCGGGTTGTCGGGCTTCGAAACCGGCGTCGCCGTAATGCCGCTGGTTCAAGGCGATGAGTCCGATTCGGAAGATAGGCCGCTCGGACGCATTCACAACACTCGCAAACTGCTGATGACTGCCGCTTTGATCATGACTGTCTTTCTTATCTCGAGCAGCTTCATTACCACGACGCTCATTCCCGCGGAGCAGTTCCGCCCTGCAACCGCATTGGAGCAGGCCGGAGAAGCCAATGGCCGCGCGTTGGCCTACCTCGCTCATCACTATCTTGGTGAGGGCTTCGGGACGGCATACGACCTGAGTACGATCTTGATTCTGTGGTTTGCGGGCGCGTCGGCGATGGCGGGGCTATTGAATATCGTGCCGCGCTACCTGCCGCGTTATGGAATGGCGCCGAGTTGGGCGAAGGCGACGAGGCCGCTCGTGTTGGTCTTCACCGGCATCGCGTTCGCTGTCACGATCGTCTTCCAGGCCGACGTGGACGCGCAGGGCGGGGCTTATGCGACGGGCGTGCTCGTGTTGATGAGCTCGGCAGCCGTCGCTGTTACGATGTCGGTTTGGCGTAGCGGCCCGAGGAAGTGGGCTTTCGCCTTGATCGCGCTGGTCTTCGGATATACGACCGTGGTCAACGTGATCGAACGGCCCGAGGGAATAAAGATCGCATCACTCTTCATCGCGACGATTATCATAACTTCGTTTGTCTCGCGAGTGATGCGCACGACCGAGCTGCGGGTCGATAAGGTTGAACTCGATCGAACGGCTCTCGGCTTCATCGAGGAAGCCGGCAAAGGCGAGATTCGGATAGTCGCAAATCGCCGCGATCGGGGAGATGCTCGCGAGTATCAGTTCAAAGAGAAAGAGAAGCGAAAAGACAATCATATCCCAGCCAATGATCCGATAATCTTTTTCGAGGTCACGCCTGGCGATGCTTCCGAGTTCTCGGGCGAGTTGAAGGTGAAGGGCTACGATGTGGGCGGCTATCGCGTCCTTCGAACTACGAGTCCGGCAGTGCCCAACGCCATCGCGGCATTCTTGCTCCACCTGCGGGATATGGCGGGAAAGATGCCGCATGTCTACTTCGGATGGTCCGAAGGAAACCCGCTTAAGTTCCTGCTCAGATACATTGCGTTCGGCGAAGGGGACACGGCTCCGGTTACTCACGAAGTGCTGCGTCAGGCCGAAGAAGACCCGGAGCGGCGGCCCGACGTCCACGTGGGAGGATAACGAAAGGGGACTGACGGCGTGCAATAGACGACCGGCCCCGCGTGATATAGAATCTCACGTTCAGAAAATCATACAGAGGCGAGGCTGGCAGGAATGCCGAACCAGGCAGCGGAGGTCCGATTTGGTCCGGCGCCTCAACACCGGAGGAATCATGGGTAGAAAGAAGATAACAGTCGTAGGTGCGGGCAACGTCGGAGCGACCGCGGCCCAGCGGCTGGCTGATAAAGAACTGGGCGACGTCGTACTGGTCGACATCATCGAAGGTATGCCCCAGGGAAAGGCTCTCGACCTTGCCGAAGCAGCTCCAGTTGAAGGATACGACTCGCGGTTGATTGGAACGAACGGCTATAAGGAGACTGCAAACTCCGATGTTGTCATCATCACTTCCGGTCTCGCCAGAAAGCCCGGAATGAGCCGCGACGACCTGTTGCGCACAAACGCCGAGATAGTCGGCTCGGTAACTGCGGAGGTAATGAAGTACTCATCGAACCCGATCCTGATCATCGTCTCGAATCCGCTTGACGCAATGTGTCACGTGGCGATGAAGCGGTCCGGACTTCCGAAGGAGCGGGTGATCGGAATGGCCGGCATTCTGGACTCCGCTCGCATGCGCTGCTTCATCGCCGAAGCGCTCAAGGTGTCGGTTGAAAACGTTACCGCGTTTGTGCTCGGCGGGCATGGCGATACGATGGTGCCGCTGCCCCGCTACTCAACCGTCGCAGGCATACCTCTGCCCGATCTGCTCCCAAAAGAGAAGATCGATCAGATCGTGGCTCGCACCGCCAATGGCGGCGCCGAGATCGTGAGTTTGCTGAAGACCGGATCGGCCTACTACGCGCCTTCGGCGGCCGCGGTCGAGATGACCGAAGCGATCCTGAAAGACAAGAAGAAGATTCTTCCCTGCGCAGCATACCTCGAAGGTGAATACGGGATAAACGGCTTGTTCGTCGGCGTGCCGGTTAAACTTGGTGAGCGCGGAATTGAGGAGATAATTCAGATCAATCTTACGACCGACGAGCGAGCGGCGCTCAACAAGTCGGCCGCCGCAGTTCAGGAACTGGTCAACGTCCTCGGACGCTGACTTTCGTCCCTTCCTAACCAATCGCCCCATACAATCTTTCGCGGGTCGGTGTCTTTGCCCCGATCGCGCGACGAAGGAAACTGGTATGGGAGCGAAACCTCACTACATTGAACACCGCAAACGGCTGCGAGACCGGTTTCAGAGGGCCGGGACAGATGGACTGCTCGATTACGAGTTGCTCGAACTTCTTCTGACCTACGCGATGCCGCGCGTGGACGTGAAACCAGTAGCCAAAGAGCTGATCAAGCGATTCGGAGGGCTTGCCGGAACTATGGATGCCACTCAGGGTGAGCTTGAAGCGGTTACCGGAATGGGGCCGGTGTCGGCAACACTAATCCGAATGGTCAAAGAGGTCTTGAGCACGTATATGGCCGAGAGAATGCTGAAGCGCGACGTGTTGTCTTCGCCGTCCGCGGTGATCGACTTCGGTCGCGCAAAGCTCGCGGGCCTTCCGCACGAGGCGTTCATGGTTATCTACCTGAACGTCAAGAACGAGGTGATCGAGCACGAAGTCCTTCATGAAGGCACGCTCGACCGCGCGATCGTCTACCCGCGCAAAGTGGTCGAGTCCGCGCTGACCCACCATGCGGCCAGTTTGATCCTGATTCACAACCATCCCAGCGGCCACCCTGAGCCCTCGCAGGACGACAAGCGCCTCACCCGGTCCATAGTAGAGGCCGCGCGCACTCTGGAGATCCGGATTGTAGATCACATCATCGTTGGAAGGGACGGCTATTTCAGTTTCATAGAGAACAGCCTGCTCGGGTGAGCCGGCTTTCAGACGCGGGGTTGGAGGTAATGGTGTTAAGGTCGAAGATGGCGGTCTACATACCCTGTTTTAGGTATTTTTTGCTTGACTCTCGCAATTGCTTGCGCTACGATGCGGCCGCTTTCGCGCAAAATTGTTAGAGAAGTTCGACTGAGCGTTGAAGAACTCTTGAGCAGCACAAGCAGTCACAGTTGGATATAGGCCGCATGGCGAGCTCGCAGGTGGGCGGGCCCTGCTTTGCGGCTTTCTGGTCTTAAGCTCGAGCGCGGTGGGTTCGCGAACGAGTTCTGCCGCGCGTTTCTGCAGGCAGTCCCCCACAGGTTGTTAGCCGGCCGTCACGAATAGGAGCGTGGCCTTCGGCGGGCTGGGTGCATCGAGCCTCTCATTTCCACCTAATTCAGGCGAGGTGGGTAACCGAAAACGGAGGAGGAACCCTTAGATGGAACGATCTCAAGGCAAGGTCAAATGGTTTAGTAATGCAAAGGGCTATGGATTCATCGAGCAGCCGGGTGGCGCCGATGTCTTCGTACACTATTCGGCCATAGAGCAAGACGGCTACAAATCGCTCAAACAAGGCGAGACCGTCGAATTCCATGTAGTCCAGGGCCCCAAGGGACCACAGGCCGAAGCTGTCAAAAGGCTATGACTCGGATTCCTGGTCGTGATAGGCGCCGCCCCGCTCTCGGTAGCGGGGCTTTTTGTTTTGAGATGGATTGACTAAGAAGGCGTTCGGCGGTTTGGGTCTTACTCGTCCTTCGCCGGCCGGGCGACAAACTTGACGCGGCCGGCATCAACTCCCACGACAAAATCAACCACTTCTGACTTGAGGTTGCTCCGGATCTGATCGGCCCTCGAGGTAATGAACTGAGTGAAAACCTCGAGGCTCAGCCCTCCGATCCGCTCGCCACACTCGCGCTTCGCCGCTATCAGGTGATCGTATAGCTCGGTCACTTTTGCTGTCTCGCGAATGGGATCCTTACAGCGGATCACCAGAGTCGGGACGCGGGCTGCCATCTGGGCCTCCGCCGTAGGGGGCTTTCCGGTCTCCTCTCGCCCCTGAGTCTGCCGGCGCCACAGCTCACGCATTACGTTGTGACGGGCGACGAGGCCGTTGTATCGGAAGCGTTGGGCGAAGGTTAACTTGTGCGCGTCGTACAACCGCTTGATGATGGTTTCGACGCGGCCCCTCGTGTCGTTGGGAGGCCTGATCGTCCCTCCGTTGAAGTATATGTCGTATTCGACCTTCAGCCGGCGCATCTCGATCTCAAGCCGGTCCATTTCCTGGTCGATGGGGTTAACTACCTTTGGATCCATTTAGAGTTCCACTTAAGCAGGGCAAGTGTGGATCGATTTGGGGGTGTGTTAGAATGTACGGCAGGCACATCAAGGTGTCAACCGTAATCGCATGGCGAATGAACTGCTCAGGTTGCTTCCCTCGATCGATCTGCTGCTTGCCAGGCCGATCGCAATGAAGCTGTCAATCAGCTTGAGTCACGACCGCGTGCGCGATCTCGCGCGGGAAGTGACCGATCAACTGCGGCGGGAAATCGCGTCCGGACAGTGGCCGAATTCATCTGAGAGAACTGAGAAGAGCCCGGCTGATGGCGCGATGACCGCCGAGATAGAGCGGAGGCTCGAAGAGAGCGCCGCGCGGCTTGGGCGACGATCTCTCAGGCGCGTCGTGAATGCGACCGGCGTCATCATTCACACCAATCTCGGACGGGCGCCGCTGGCTCAAGCCGCCATCGACGCCATCGCCGATGTGACCTGCGGCTATTCATCCCTCGAATACGATCTGGCCGCAGGAGAACGCGGACATCGCGAATCGCATTGCCAGGAGTTGCTTGCGCGCCTCGTTGGAAGCGAGTCTGCAATCGTTGTGAACAACAACGCGGCGGCGGTGCTCCTCATGCTCAACACGCTGGCTGAAGGGGGCGAGGTAATCGTCTCGCGAGGCGAGTTAATAGAGATCGGCGGCAGCTTTCGCATTCCTGAGGTAATGGAGAAGAGCGGAGCGCTCATCCGCGAAGTTGGAACTACGAATCGCACCCGTATTGGCGACTACGAGAGCGCGATAAACGACAATACCCGGCTTATTCTGCGCGTGCACCCTTCGAACTATCGCATTACCGGCTTCACCGAGCGGCCTTCGGTCGCCGAAATTGCCGAGCTGTCGCTACGCCGCGGCATTCCTTGTTGTGAAGATCTTGGTTCGGGGTGCTTGATCGACCTCGCGCCTTACGGAGTTGCAAATGAGCCGGTTGTCGCCGAATCGTTGAAGTCCGGGATGTCAGTCGTTTCCTTCAGCGGCGACAAGCTGCTCGGAGGGCCGCAGGCAGGAATTATCGCCGGCTCGCGAGCGGTGATCGATCGGGTACGGAAGAATCCCTTGATGCGCGCCCTGCGGGTGGACAAGATGACCTACGCAGCACTCGAAGCGACCCTCAGGATCTATGAAAGCGGGGCGGCCCAGGTGGAAGTGCCGGTGATCCGCGCGATAGCCGCCGGCCGAGCCGAAATCCTGGAGCGCGCGACGCGATTTACGAAAGATGTTGCTCGAGTTGCGGACGGCAGAGTCAAGGCCAGCCTGGAAGACGGAGAGTCGGTTATTGGCGGAGGCTCGGCGCCCGAGGTGAGACTGCTCACTGTGCTGGCGGCTATCGAGGACTCGCAGATGTCGGCAGCTTCATTAGCGGAGTATTTGCGGAGGAATGTCGTTCCGATCATTACTCGGACCGAACGCGATCGGGTGTTGATCGATCTGCGTACCGTTGCACCCGATGAAGAGTCGGTCATCCTGGACGCGTTTGCCGCGCTGGCGCGATCCTCGACAAACCCGGGGCCATCAATGGAAGTTACAAATCAAGGACTTCTCGCTTGAGCGCGAACCCGACAGCTACTCGGAGTTAGGATCATGATTAAGATTTGCCTTTTGATACTGGGCCTGCTGCAGACGCAACCGACGAGAATACCGAAACTTGTCTGGGCCGGAGCGATCATTATTTTTCTCGGCGGCATATCGATGCTGATCTACTTCTTGACTCGGCTCAAGAAGGGTGAGAAAGAACAGGAAGAAGACGACTGGAGAACCTCACGGCGCAGCCTGTTTGTCGAACCCGACGAGCCTGCCCCGACCGAGCAGAAGGTCCCGATCGAGCAGTCCCTGGAGCCGGACTCTCAGAGTTGGAGCGATGCGCCGACGCCCGCAAGCGTTCATGGATTGGACGACCTCCCCGTCAACACGTTCATTGAGGAATCCGATGCAGCCGCTCCTCCCGACAGCGAACCGCCGCCAACCGCCGTCCGCGAGCCGCAGATCGATCAACTCGAGCTGAATCGGGCGGCCCAGGAGGAAGAGCGCGTAACGCAGTTGCTGGGCAGCCAGCCTGTGGAACCGGTTGACGAAGGAGTGGTGCTGGGCGACGACGTTTGGGCCGAATTGGACCACAAGGAGCCTGCAGCACCTTCTGAACCGGCTCACGTGGCACGAGTCGAACAACGCGCCGGGCGAGAGAGCTTCGAGCCTCCGGCTATCCGGCCCTTCACCTCCCGAGCGCCGTTCGAGGCGCCTCGAATCGACCGCATCGTCCCACGCAGCACGACAGCTTCGGCAAATGAATCCCCCCGCGATGCTTCTCCTCTCCATTCGGAGCAGGTGCATTCCGAACCCCGTCTTCCAGGAAGTCACCTCGCGACGCCGGACTCCTCTCCCGGGCCATCAGGCCTCGCGATGCCCGTCGGGGCTCGACACAAACCTGCGGGGTCAGTGCTGGGCTTGCCTGTCGAGTCTTCGCGCGGACCACTGATATTAGGTGAGTCTCAGCAGCGGGCTGACGTGGGAATAGGAGCGCTGTCGAATTATGGAAAGGAGACTGGACCAGAAGGAGGACGGGGTGGGATGGTGGCGCTGGTTTTGACGATCCTGGTCGTCGGCGGTGGAACCCTGGCTTACCTTTTCCTGCCCTCGGTCCACGCCAGGGTTGATTCGGTTGTTTCAAGTCTGCGAGGCGACCCCCCGGTCGAGCCGCCCGCGCCCCCGGCCGCCCGCCCCAGGGCACAGATAGTCGCCGGAGTCAGCGAAGCCGTCAAAAACGTGGTCAAGGCCAGGGGGGCGGTCTACAATGTTTCGACCGAGCCGCTGGAGAATCTCTCCGTGGAAGTTAGTCTGGAACGTGGTCCGGATGCCGCCCCCGACACGCGCACCATACCTATCACCCCGAATCGGCTCGAGCCCAGGCAGCAGGGCCGCTATGAATTTGAATACGACGGCAGCAAGGCTAAGGGTTACCCGGCCGGCTACAGGGTCACCAGGCTTTTGAGCAACGATGAGGAAGTGAAGTTTACGGTGCCCGGTCAGAGATCGCAGTAAGCGCGTTCCGAGAGCACTCAATCGTAGTCTGTGCTGGCTCAAGTGCTTAGGCTGAAAACTATTGCCGCATCCAGGTGTTGAGTCTATAATACCGGCTCTGAAGGTTCACGGCTGAAAGATGAAAGGCTGCAGAGATAAAATGTAGCCGAACGCAGAAGCAGATGCCCCTCCCTCTGTGATCTTGCAATCGACCCCCCTCCAATGGTGTCTGAGGTAAGGCGCGGCCAGCAGCTTCGAGGTCAGTCCCCAGCTACTATTCGCAAGCGCTTTCTGTAGGAGTTAAGGCAGGGCCTAATGTCACCGAGCATTGACCAATTGCTGACCATCGCGTGCAGCAAGGGTGCATCCGATCTTCATATAAAAGCCGGCAGTTTTCCCTTCATCAGAGTTAACGGTGAGCTTCTGCCCATGGTCGAAGCGCAGCGCCTGGCTGCTGAAGATACGCTCAACATGGCGTTTTCGATAATGAACAACCGGCAAAAGCAGCGGTTCGGTGAAAATTCTGAAATCGATGTGGCCTACGGGGTGTCCGGGCTCGGCCGCTTCCGATGCAATGTTTTTCAGCAGCGTGGCACCGTCGGCATGGTGTTGCGCGTGATTCCTACTACGGTGCGTTCAATCGAGGAGCTGAGACTGCCGCCTGTGATCGAAAAGATCACCGACGAGCACCGCGGGCTGGCGCTGGTTACCGGAACCACGGGCTCCGGAAAATCAACGACACTAGCCGCGATGATCGACTACATCAATCGCAGCCGAACAGGGCATATCGTAACCATCGAAGATCCAATCGAGTTCCTCCACCGCGATAAGAAGTCTTACGTCAATCAGCGTGAAGTCGACGTCGATACAAGAAGTTTCTCGGAAGCTCTGCGCGGCGCTCTGCGGCAGGATCCGGATGTGATTCTCGTCGGTGAGATGCGTGACTACGAGACGATAGAGACTGCGCTGACGGCGGCCGAAACCGGCCACCTCGTCTTGTCGACCCTGCACACACTCGACGCAACCGAAACGATAAGCCGAATTGTCTCGGTCTTCCCCCCACATCAACAGCGCTCGATCCGCCTGCAATTGGCAAGCGTGCTGCGCGCCGTAGTCTCAATGAGACTGGTGCGCGCCGCGGAGTCGATTCAGGGACGGGTGCCCGCCGTCGAAGTCATGATCGTAACGCCGTATATACGAGACTGCATTATTCATCCGGAAAAAACAGGTTTGATTCGCGACGCCATAGCGCAGGGGACGTCGCAGTACGGTATGCAGACCTTCGACCAGTCATTGTTTGATTTGTATTCACGCGGATTGATAACATACGAGGAAGCGATGGCCGGCGCCTCGAACCCCGACGAATTCAAGCTGAGAGTATCGGGCGTTCGGTCGGTTTCCGACCAGGCGCGTGAGGAGATGGAGAAGGTGCGCAAGCGTACGGGCACCCTGGACTCCGCGAGACCTGAGACCAAACAGTTCGTCAATTGGCTACTCGAAGGCACAGAGCAAGTAAACCGGTGAAGCCTCGCCGCGGTCCGATCGAGGACCAGACGGCGAGCGGGCGAGCCATTGAGCCTTCGGAATTGAGCGAGTCTCCCACGGACAAGGGCGCAACGAAGGACCTGGATCGGATGCGCGAGAAGGTCACCGCTGCGGCATTCAGGATTTTAGCCGCCCGGCCCCGCAGCGAGACACAATTGCGCGAGAGGCTGCTTGCGAAGCCCTGGGTCGAACCCGAAGCTGTCGACCAGTGCATAGCGAGATTGAAAGAGTTGGGTTTCGTGAACGACGCGCTCTTCGCGCGCAACTACGCAAGCTCGCGTGTGGGTTTGAAGGCGGTAGGGCGGGCGCGAGTGGTTCGCGAGTTGGCCGGCAAGAAGGTTTCCCGGGATACGATCGAAGAAGCGGTCGGCTCGGTCTTCAATGAAGCCGGCGAGGAGTCGCTTATAGATCGCGCGATCCAGAAACGAATCCGCACTCACGGCCGGCCGTCTGACCGAGGAAGTGCAAAGCGGATGTTCGATCATCTGGCGCGACTTGGCTTCGAATACAGTTTGATAGTTCGCAAGCTTCAAGCCCTCAAGGCTAACATCGGCGATGACGACCAGTGATCGCCTCAAATCGCCCCGACTACGAGGCTGGTGGAATGAACAATAGAGACAGACGCAGCGCAAAGCGAATAAGCTACCTGTGTGAGGTAGAGTGGGAAGGCAACGGCAGTAGCCGGGTGAACACTCGAGTGAACGACCTGAGCATAACCGGCGCGTTCATCGATTCCATGACCTGCTTCGCCGTTGGATCGACCGTTAGAATGAAGTTCCGCGTTCGAGACGTTGTTATCTCAACGAACGCCGAAGTACGATATGCCATGCCCCATATAGGCATGGGAGTTCGCTTCCTGGACCTGACGCCCGAGCACATTGCCGCTCTCGAGAGCCTGATCGAAGGCAAGCCACTGAATCAGCCATACCAGGCCGCGGAGCCGCTTCAACCGGTTCTCTCGGGG
>DASYSA010000281.1:0-6161 GCA_036003885.1 Blastocatellia bacterium
GCGTGCAGGCTTCAATGAGCATCTCGGCTGGGTCACTACCAACAACAACCCGGACCAGGAAGACATCTACGCGCTCAGGCTCGATCCGAACAACCCCGATCATTACATCTTCGACGGGCAGTCGCTGCCGCTCACAAAAAAGGAAGTGACGATTGAAATCAGAGCCGCTGACGGCGCTCTGAAGACTGAAAAGCGCGCTTACGAGCAGTCGCACCTTGGCGCGATAATTTATCGCGCCAGGGACCGAGCCTTCGCTTATCGCTCAGCCCAGCTCGAATCGTTTCGCCACTTCGAGGGTTTCTACCGTCTGAGCAAGACTCGAAACCTGAGCGAATGGCTGGGAGTAATGAAGCGGGGCCTGCTGAACTATTCCAACTTCACCTATGCGGATGCCAAAGGGAATATCCTCTACCAGTGGAATGCTCACATCCCCAGACGGGTCGATGACGGCACAAGCTACGAATTGGATGTGCCGGGCGAAACGAGCCGGTTCC
Organism: Blastocatellia bacterium; assembly: GCA_036003885.1. Lineage (GTDB taxonomy): Bacteria > Acidobacteriota > Blastocatellia > UBA7656 > UBA7656 > DASYSA01. Next base: position 495 of record DASYSA010000281.1, read on the forward strand.
TATGGCGCGGGTTACACCCGATGGCTGATTTCCCGAAATTGCTCAACCCAAGCGGGGGCTACGTTCAGAATTGCAACAACCCTCCCTGGTACACCTCGCTGCGAAATCCTCTTGATCCGTCCAGGTTCAAGTCTTACTTTGAGCGCGGCGACCTCGGGCTAAGGCCCCAGCTTGCGCTCGAAATGCTCGAAAGCCAGTCGAAGTTTTCGCTTGACGATGTGCAACGAATGAAGTTCAACACAAAGCTCCTGGTTGCTGACCGGCTCAAGCCCGATCTGATCAAAGCCGTCAGAGCCGCGCCGGCTCCATCGGATGATCTGCTCAAGGGTCTGGCTGTGATCGAAGCGTGGGACAACACGGCTTCGGCGGATGCGAAAGGCGCAGTGCTGTTTCAGCGATTCGCCAGCACCTACTTTGACGCAACCAGGAAACCTTACGCAGTCGAATGGAACCGTCAGGACCCGGCGAGGACCCCATCGGGCATTTCCGACCCGGCGCTAGCGGTGAAGCATCTTGAGGACGCGGTGAAATGGACGCGTGAGACCTTCGGGTCGGAAGCGGTCGCGTGGGGCGAAGTGCATCGCTACAGATTCAGGGATGTGGATCTGCCCGGAGACGGGGCCACTGGTTTGTACGGAGCGTTTCGGGTGATGGGATTCAGACAGATGCCCGACGGTAAGCAGGCCGCGGGCTGGATTTCAGACAAAGAACCGCTGGTCGGATTCGGCGACGCGTGGGTGATCGTTGTCGAATTCTCCAGGCCCGTGAAGGCTTTTTCTGTGTTGGCATACGGGCAGACAACAAACTCAGCGTCAAAGCACAGTCGCGATCAGATAAGGCTGTTTGCAAATCACGAGTACAAGCCAATCTGGTTCAGCGAGGCAGAAATCAAGGCAAACCTCGAGAGAGAGTATCGTCCGTGACGGCACTGTTCAGAGATCCCAAGGCTCAAGGGCATGACTACGACGTGAACGGAGACGGGCAGAGGTTTGATCGGGACCATAGTGGGCGAGACGAACGAGACGCCGGTCAGCGTGATTCTGAACTGGACGGCTGAGGTGAAGAAGTGACGATCGCGGTAGGCACACGGCTTGGCCCTTACGAAGTTATCGCTCCGCTTGGTGCTGGCGGGATGGGCGAGGTCTATCGTGCCCGCGACACTCGCTTGAACCGCGAAGTGGCCATCAAGATCCTGCCCGCCACGTTTGCTAATAACGAAGACCGATTGCGGCGCTTCGAGCAGGAAGCTCTTGCAACGTCGGCATTGAATCATCCGAACATCCTCACTGTTCATGACTTCGGAACGCACGGCGATTCCGCTTACATTGTCGCCGAACTGCTCGAGGGCGAAGAACTGCGCGTTCAATTGAATAACGGAGCGGTCGCGCAGCGTAAGGCAATTGATTACGCCCAACAGATTGCGAGCGGACTCGCGGCAGCCCACGCCAAAACCATCGTCCATCGTGATCTAAAGCCTGAGAACATCTTCATCACTACTGACGGACGAGTAAAAATACTCGATTTTGGGCTTGCGAAGATGAAACCGCCAAAACTGGCTGCCGGAGCAAGTTCTGAGGTCGCCACGCAGAAAGCAATCACCGACCCGGGCACGGTGATGGGAACGGTCGGCTACATGTCCCCCGAGCAAGTGCGGGGGCAGGAAGCAGATCATCGCTCGGATGTTTTCTCGTTCGGGGTGATCCTGTATGAAATGCTCCGGGGCCGGCGGACGTTCACTGGCGAGTCTGCCATTGAAGTGATGAACGCGATACTGAAAGAAGAGCCGGAGGAGTTGACCGAGACGAATCCCAGGATCAGCCCGGCTCTTGAAAGGATTGTGCATAGGTGCCTCGAGAAAAATCCGGAGCGTAGATTTCAGTCAACGAGTGACCTGTGCTTTGCGATTGAGGCGTTGTCGATGCAGTCCGGGTCACGGCTGGACACGGGGGCGGCGTTGCCGGCGGTGACAGAGAGTCAGCCCACATCCAGCAAAACGCGACTGTTCGGTAATGCGCGGCTGGCATGGATAACGGCAGCGCTCTTGCTGCTCGTCGCCTTGGCAGCACTGCCTTTCGCCATCGCATATTTCCGCCGCGCACCGGCGGAGGTGGAGACGGTCCGCTTTTCCATCTCTGCGCCGGAAGATGCGACGTTTGGTCCCATCGCCGTGTCGCCCGACGGACGGCGCCTGGCCATGGTGGTCAGGTCCGGAAACGAATCGCTCCTTTGGGTGCGCCCGTTCAATGCGGTCGTCGCACAGCCACTCCGTGGAACGGAGGGGGTCAATAACCCCTTCTGGTCGCCCGATAACCGCTCCATCGCCTTCTTCGCCGGAGGCAAGCTCAAGAAGATCGAACTTTCGGGCGGGTCGCCGCAAACGCTGTGCGATGCGCCCGGTCACCCCTTTGGAGGCACGTGGAGCCGAGGGGGAATGATTGTTTTCGGACACCGACCCGGGAATCCTCTGTATCGTGTTTCCGCCGCGGGCGGTGCCGCGACAGAGGTCACGAAGCTCGACCAATCCCGCCAGGAGACGGGTCACCGCTGGCCACACTTTTTGCCTGACGGTCGCCACTTCCTCTTTTCTGTGGATAGCGCGCAATCGGAGAATCGCGGGATCTACGTCGGTTCCCTCGACACGGAAGAAACGACACGATTGCTTGTCGCCAATTCCAGCACGAACTACATGTCATCTCCGGATGGAAGCTATTTGATCTTCGTGCGCGACGAGATACTGATGGCTCAGCCGTTCGATGTCGAGCTCCTGAAGCTCACGGGCGAGCCATTCCGAGTCGTCGAACGACTGAGATACAACCCGGGCAATGGCCTTGGGTTCTCGGTCTCTGAGAACGGAGTGCTGGCCTACGATCCCAGCGGTAGCAACGAGAATTTGCAACTGGCGTGGTTTGATCGCGCGGGCAAACAAGTGGGTGTTGTTGGCGCGGCCGGCAATATATCAACGTTTGCGCTCTCGGCTGACGACAAGCGAGTGGCGGTCACGCGGGTCGATTCGCAGACGAGCCAGGCTGACATCTGGCTGCACGACCTGGGTCGTGACACCGCTTCGCGCTTCACCTTTGATCCTGCTTTTGATGACTTTCCGCTCTGGTCGCCCGATGGCAGCCGCCTCGTCTTCCGCTCCACACGTGAGGGGATCTTTGATCTCTATCAGAAAGTGGCGACCGGCGCCGGTGAGGACGAACTGCTGCTTAAATCAGATCTTGAGAAACGGCCCACGAGTTGGTCCTCAGACGGGCGCTTCATCGTGTACTACCAGATTGATCCGAAGACGAAAGCGGATGTTTGGGTCTTACCGCTGTTCGGCGATCGGAAGCCTTTTCCATTTTTGCAAACAGGAGCTACTGAGGTTTCGGGACGTCTCTCTCCTGATATGAAGTGGCTGGCCTACACCTCCGATGAGTCAGGCAGACCTGAGATTTACGTTCGGCCGTTTCCAGCGGGTGGCGGCCAGTGGCAGGTCTCGAAGAATGGCGGCGGCACTGCCCGCTGGCGGCGCGATGGGAAGGAACTCTTCTACATTGAGGGCCGCAAAGTCATGGCGGTCGCAGTCAAAGGGGGTGCCACGTTCGAGGCGGGGACTCCGCAACTGCTCTTTGATGCCCGTCAAAGTAGTCAGCCGGTGATTTATACAGTGACGGGTGATGGCCAGCGTTTTCTCTTCAACACGCTGGTGGAAGAGGCCCGATCGAGGCAGCTCACCGTCGTTTTGAATTGGGCTGCGGAGGGTAAGCGCTGAACAGTTTAGAGTTCAACGACATCCCCATGGGACGCATCGCTGAGACTGAAGGAATTACACGCGCAGTGTTGTGGCTTTGCTCTGATGAAGACAGGGACAGACACCGGCCCGAGTGGGACGGGACGCGCGGTGCGCATCAGCGGTTTCGAAGTCTGGCAGATGGGCGCGGACGGCCTCATCGCCAATTCAGGCGGACACTTCGATAGCGTCGATTATCGCCGCCAGCTCGAACCCAACAACCCACTGGTTTGATAGAGGCGCTTATCGGAAACGGAACCGCTTTAGGAAGAGGCTCAACCCCAGTTGACAAGGAAAGGAGCTTTTTGATGAAGATGGATCGCCGCGAAATGATCAAGAGCGCCGCAGTCGCCGGCGCCGGCATGGCTTTGGGAAACCTGTCAGGGCTGGCAGCCGAGTATGACGCGTATGATGCGGTCGGCCTGGCCTCTTTGATTGCCAAAAAACAGATCACGCCGCTGGAATTGCTGGCCGCGGTTCGCCAACGACTCGAGGCGATCAATCCAAAAATCAATGCTGTTTGCCACATCTTCTTTGACAAGGCCGAGGAGCAGATAAAACGGGGACTTCCCGCTGGGCCGCTTTCGGGTGTGCCCTTTGCCTTGAAAGATCTGGGCCAGTATCTGCGCGGCACCATTACTTCGGCAGGCAGCCGCGTCTGGAAAGACTCGGTGGCGGAATTCGACAGCACGACGGTAGCCCGATACAAACAGGCCGGCCTGGTCATCTTTGGCAAAACGACGTCACCCGAACTCGGTTTGACCACAACGACCGAATCGGTGCTCTACGGCAAGACGCGCAATCCCTGGAATCTGGAAAGAACAAGCGGAGGCTCGTCGGGCGGATCGGCTGCAGCCGTGGCCAGCCGCATTCTGCCCGCCGCGCACGCCAGCGATGGCGGCGGGTCCATCCGCATTCCAGCTTCCTGCTGCGGACTGTTCGGCTTGAAGCCGACGCGCGGGCGCGTGCCGATGGGGCCAACGCAGTTTGAAGGCTGGAACGGATTCTCTTGCCATCACGCGGTGACGATGTCAGTGCGTGACTCGGCGGCGCTACTCGATGCGACGGCAGGCGCCGAGCTCGGCTCGCCTTTCTTCTCCCCGCTGCCGCCCCGCCAGTTCTCGAAAGAAATCCGCGTTGAACCGGGCAAACTGCGTATCGCACTTGTCACGGACACGCCCGGTGGAACTCCGCTTGACCCCGAATGCAAGAAGGCCGCCGTCGATGCTGCAAAGTTATGCGAGAGCCTGGGCCATGTAGTCGATGAGCAGAAACTGAAGATTGACAATGCTGAAATGCGTGAAGCATTCCTCACGGTCATGAATGTTTCGATCGCCCGGACTCTGGATGACGCGGCCAGAACGCTCGGCCGGGCGGTGACGGAAAAGGACGTCGAGACGGTAACCTGGGCGACGAGCCAGCAGGGACAAATGACGGACGTCATTTCTTATTCGCGCGCGATCGCCACTGCCCATCAAGTCGGCCTGGCGTTGGCGAAGTTTCAGGTGAGCTACGACGTCATCCTGAGTCCGACCCTGGCGAAACCACCAGTCCCGCTCGGATTGTTGGGGTTGTCGCCCGAAAACATGCAACGGTGGGCAAAAGAGATCACCGAGTTCAGCCCGTACACCGCGCTCTACAACATCACCGGGCAGCCTTCGATGTCGGTTCCGCTGCATTGGACTCCGGACGGCCTGCCAGTCGGCGTGATGTTCTCGGCGCGGTTTGGTGATGAAGCGACGTTGTTTCGTCTCGCTGCGCAGCTCGAGAAGGCGAAACCGTGGGCGGGGCGAAAGCCGGCTTGAATCAATGAATCAATCCTACATCCTCGACCAGGTCGAGACCATCTCGTCGCGAGAAATCCAGGAGCTCCAGCTCGAGCGTCTGCGTGT
>DASYSA010000282.1:0-6035 GCA_036003885.1 Blastocatellia bacterium
GCGTGGCAGCAGCAGTAGTCGAACTCTATGCCCTGTCCGATTCGGTTAGGGCCGGAGCCGAGAATGATTATCTTCTTGCGGTCGGTCGTATAAGATTCGTCCTCGTCCTCGTAGGTTGAGTACAGATATGGCGTGAAAGACTCGAATTCAGCGCCGCAAGTGTCGACGCGCTTGAAAACCGGCGAGATGCCCATCTCTTTTCTCAGACGCCGCACGGCTCCTTCGGTCGTTTCCAGAATCCAGGCCAGCCTCTGATCGGAGAAGCCTGCGCGTTTGGCTTGCCGCAACTGGTCGCGAGTCACCGTCTCGAAGCTTTCGCGCCCGAGCGTCTGTTCCTGTTCGACGATCTCGCGAAGGTTGTCCAAGAACCACGGATCTATGTGAGTCAGTTCGTGCAGTTCCCTTATTGAATAGCCGCTGGTCAACGCGTGCATGACAAAGTAGACGCGCTCGGCCGATGGAACAACCAGCCGGCGTCTGAGTTCGGTCTCGTCGAGGTCGGGCGGCACACGATAGGGACTCCGAGTCTCGAGAGAGCGGAGACCTTTCTGAAAGGCCTCCTTGAATGTGCGGCCGATCGACATCGCTTCGCCGACCGATTTCATCTGCGTGCCCAGAGTCGGGTCTGAAGCCGGGAATTTCTCGAACGCCCATTTCGGGATCTTGACGACGCAGTAATCTATTGTCGGCTCGAAGCTGGCCGGCGTCTTGCGCGTAATATCGTTCGGGATCTCATCGAGTGTGTAACCCACGGCGAGCTTGGCGGCTATCTTGGCGATGGGGAATCCGGTGGCCTTCGACGCGAGCGCGGATGACCGCGACACGCGCGGGTTCATCTCGATGATCATAAGCTCGCCGTCAACCGGGCTGAGCGCGAACTGGATGTTGGAGCCTCCGGTCTCGACCCCGACTTTCCTGATGACTTGAATAGCCCGGTCGCGCATGACCTGGTATTCGCGATCGGTGAGGGTCTGAGCGGGCGCAACGGTTATCGAGTCGCCGGTATGAATGCCCATCGGGTCGAAGTTCTCAATTGAGCAGATGATGACCACGTTGTCGGCCAGGTCGCGCATCACTTCGAGCTCGTACTCCTTCCAGCCGATGATGGACTGTTCGACCATCGTTTCGTGAATAGGCGAAGAGGAGAGCGCGCGCTGGATTATCTCTTCGTACTCTTCGGCGTTGTAAGCGATGCCGCCGCCCGTTCCGCCAAGGGTGAACGAGGGTCTTATGATTGCGGGGTAGTGCACCAGCTTTATCAGTTCGCGTGCCTCTTCGAGCGATTTGGCAAACCCGGATCGCGGCATCCGGATTCCGATCTCCTCCATCGCGCGCTTGAAGAGCATACGATCTTCGGCCACTTTGATGGCTTCGAGCTTCGCGCCTATCAACTCGACTCCAAAGCGTTCAAGCGTGCCGTCTTCAGCAAGCGCGACCGCAAGGTTGAGAGCGGTCTGCCCTCCTACCGTTGGAAGCAGCGCGTCAGGCCGCTCACGTTCGATGATGGCCCGGACAGTGTCGACGGTGAGCGGCTCGATATAGGTCCGCTCGGCGAGCTCCGGATCGGTCATTATTGTCGCCGGGTTCGAGTTGACCAGGACTATCTCGAAGCCCTCGCTGCGAAGCGCCTTGCAGGCCTGCGTTCCGGAATAGTCGAACTCGCAGGCCTGACCAATCACGATCGGCCCCGAGCCTATGATGAGTATCTTGTGAATGTCGGTTCGTCTTGGCATTTGATTAGTACATATCGCTCTTTCAATGATGCTTCAATACCGGATGTCATTAGTTCTCTTCACTCGCCCGCCTTCGACTGATTCTCCAACCTCGGGGAATGAGCCTTCTCGTCGAGTTGACGAGTTGTGTGCTCGGTGATGCTGGCCGGTTCCGTTATAGGGTCTGTCGCAGCCTGATCTTTGGTAGACAAAGGCTGCGCGTCCTCGGTGAGAGTGATCACCGGTTGGGCAGGCCGAGGCAGCGTCAGTTGCGAGGCGACGATACTCAGTGCCTTCAGCTCACTGGATGACTGAATCCATCCGGCGGCACCGGCGATCGCGGCTATAGCGCCGTAGATCACGGAACCCAGCCCGAGTAGTCCAAAGATGGACCAGTGATCCGGCATTCCGGCCGCCATCAATAAGGCAAGGATTATGAACCCGAAAGTCAACGAGGCGCCGCCGACGGCGGTGGCGCGTCGCCCTTCGTAGTAGCCCTTTAGCAGTTTGACCATGCGTTCGTCCGGCTGAGTCTGGTTGACGGCCTTTCCGCTCAGCGCTTCCGACACAACGGCGAGGTTCGCGCCGCACCGAGTGCAGAACTTTACATCAACCAGATTCTGCGAGCCACAATTAGGACAGTACATTCTCGGGTGATCTCTTTGTATTCATCACCGGCAACGAAGTTGCCCCTGAGTTGCCCCGAGCTCGCCTTCCGCGTCCGGAACGCTCGAGGCCTCCTTCTCGGGTCGCTCGGCAGCTCTATCCGATCCCTCCGCGGTCTTTGTCCCGCCCGGGTGTTGCGAGATAGTGTAAGCAAGCGCTTTGATCTGGCGTCGCGAGGAGAGCCACTTGCTGGCGCCCTCCGCAAACGCGATCACTCCCCACAGATATATCCAGCAGGTCCACAGGAACGCAAGGAATGGCGGCAAGCTTTTCGACATCAGCGCCAGCATTACCACCCCTGCACCTGACAGTAGAAGGACCCCGCCAATCGTGTTGCGGCGCCCCGAGTAATACTTCGCGCGCAGGTCCTGGGTCCACCTCTCGACCGCACCCTTGTCTGCGAGCCCGACCCCCAGCGTACCCGGCCCCCAGCCGCATTGAGTGCAGACCTCGCTTTCAAAGTGGTTGTTCGAGCCGCAATTCGGGCAGTGCATCTGGATTCCCAGCTTCTGTTGCTCTGTCGTCGAGCGATCCCTCGCGCTTGAGCAGTGATATTACAGGTTGGGTGCGGGGTGTTCAATTGTACTTACGATTTGGCGGGCGGGACGCTCACTAGTGGTAAATCGCCTCGGTTACTCATAGCTGAGCGCTTTTACCGGATCCTGATTCGCAGCCCGCAGCGCCGGATAGAGAGCACCCAGCCCTCCCGAGACCAGACCCAGCGCCAGAGCGTAGAATAGCCAGACCCCTTCGAGATCGACGTTGATCCCGGTGGACCGCTGGACTATGTACTTGCCGGCGAGCGATAGAACGAAGCCCGAAACCACGCCCAGCAGACTCAGGAGCAGCGCTTCCTTTTCGATCTCGCCAGCTATCCACCCCTTAGATGCGCCCAGGCTTTTCAGCACCCCGATCTGCCGCGTCCGCTCGGTCACCGTTGTGTACATCGCCAGTAGTATCACGAGCGAGCTGACCAGTATCGAGAGCCCGATCACCAGGTTCAAAAAGGTTTGAAAAGCAGGTATCCCACGAGCGTAGAGAGAATTCAGATCGCGGGTAAGCACTACGGTGTGATCCTCGAAGCGGGACTTGATTCGCTGGGCGACCACTTCTTGCATTGCCGGATCGACAACACTGACAAATATGATCGTGGCCTGGTGGGGCAGATTCAGAGACTCCTGCATAGTGGCGAGCGGAATCTTGAGCCGGCCCAGCGACTCCGGCTCGTAGATGCCGACAATCTTGAATGGTCTATCAAGAACGTCCATTGAGTCCCCGACACTCAGGTTGCGGTTTCTCTGCAAGATTCGGTCGACCATCGCTTCGTCGCCGCTCACGACAGGGCGGCCCTCGACTACGCGGATATCCGAAACTCGCGTGAACGACTCGTAATCAATCCCGTCTATCAACCGCCCGCGAACCGTTTGGCCCACGGGGACCGCATCCCGCACACCATCGATCTGTTTGATCTCCTCGACCCTGCTGACCGGCAGTGAAAGTATCGGCGACAGGCTCAGGACAGGGGTGCTGCCCGGCCCGCTGACATAGATCTCGGCAGTTACTGCGGAATTCCTGCGGCCCTGCTCATGCAGGAAGCCGTGCACCAGCCCGACGGTAAGAACTACGAGGACAACGCCCAGCGCGACGCCGGCGATTGTTGTAAGAGTGCGAGTCTTGCGATAGAGAATGTTGGCTAAAACCAGATTGTCCATAAAAGATCGTTTCGCGTTTTATGTTTTACGTTCCGCGTTTGTTGTCCGGGTTTCTCGTGTTCTGTTCTTTAGAGATACCTAGTTTAAACCAGAACCCTGAAACCAGAAAACGTTCAATGAGAAACTGGGACTCCAAACGCGAAACCTAAAACGTAGAACGTAAAACGCTTCCCTTCTACCGCTTCGGGCCGGTTCCCCGATGTTGCCAGCAGAAGCCGCCGCCTCGAACCTTTCGCTGGCACGGCTTTCCGGAGCGAGTTGGCGCTCCGCATATCGATTCGACTGATCCTCCCGACCCTCTCTGCACGCCGACTCTCGCCGGCGTCCGTTCCTGATTGCCCTTTTCTGCCGAAGAGACAAGAGGAAGCGATCGAGGCTCGACAGGAGTGCCGACGAAATAGAAAGGCTCAGGCCTCCGCGAATAGCGACCGAGGACGAAACCCACGCTCAGCGAGAGGACAAGCAGCCCGGAGAGCACCAAGCGGCCGCGTCCAAAGCCGCGATCGCAGTGATAACAGCGCGCTCGCGAAGGCCACAGACCGGCACGCTTAGGCTTCAACCGCTCACCACACTCGGAACAGAAGCTCGGCATCGGTTTACGTTTCTCGTTCGTCGTTTCTCGTTTGTCGTTCGTTTACGTTTTACATCGCTAATCCAAACCGGAACGAGAAACGATTTGTGGGGCGGTAGGTGCGAGCATAAGGGCACGGACGCGAAAAATCAACGGGACTCTACGTGGATGGGCGTCACGATTTTGCGCACTCACAGCCTGTAGCGGAATTCCCGGGGGAGTCACAGAAGGCAGAGTTGCCGCGGGTCAGGCACTCGATTCCTCGATTCTGCTTTTCTTGACGGGGTCAGGCACTCGATTCCTCGATTCCAGCGCCGGATGACATCAAAATCGTGGAATCGAGTGCCTGACCCCGTCACCCCGTCTCTGGCTTCTCGCGCAAAATAGTGACGCGCACCACTACGTGGATGGGCGTCACGATTTTTGCACGGGAAGCCAGGGAGAGCTTGACCGTCGCAAGAAGATTCTTCACACAGAACGCCGCGCGGGACGGGAGCAACGAATGAATCGCAAATTCGAGGGCCTGACCCTCGTCAACCTTGTTTGCCCATCGAAAGCGCCGGTGCTAGTATACTTCGGCGCTTGAGCATCCCGAGATCCGTTTGTTTTGGTCGACACGCCGGAGGTTCTTCTCAAAATCGGCGAGCAGCCATTTTTGAATCAGTCGGGTAAGGACTAATAAGCGATGACGCAAGACAAGCAGCGCCGAGTTCTTCATGTCTTCAATAACATTCTGAGCGAGAAGTCGAATCAATCTGATCTGCCGCCGGAGGTCCCATCCCGGCGATGGATGTACTGGCAGATGGCCAGAGCCGTGACCAAGAAGGTCGTGCGAGGCCCTTTTTCACTTCACACCTGGGGAGCGCTCCGCCGGCACATTCTGTCGAATGTGCTGCCCGACAACATTCTCTATCGTTATAAAGCCTACCAGCGAGGCGAATGCAATCGTTGCGGACTCTGCTGCAAGATTCAGTTCCAGTGTCCTTTCTTTGTCGACGAAGGTCCATACAATACCCATTGCGCAATTTACACGACACCGCATGCGCCCAATGCCTGTTTGAAGTTTCCGGTGGACCCGACCGATCTGAGGCTCCTGCAACGCGAGGTGGGAAACGCCTGTACTTTCTATTATGAAGGCGCGCCACAGAAGTTGAGTGTCCTGGAGTTCATTAAGCTTTACACCGAAGGGGTACGGCAACAACTTGCAAAGCGGAAACTGAAAGAAGCAGCAGACAGCGGAGATTAGAACCCGGTTTCGCAAGCCTGGTGACTCTTTGATCCCCGTTGCTCAGTACGCCAAGCAAAGCCACCGTTCTCGTTCAATACGCCAGTTCCAATCCCATACTCTCCAATTCGGCACACCACTGCCTCACT
>DASYSA010000283.1:0-4361 GCA_036003885.1 Blastocatellia bacterium
CTTCCTGCCAGATGAGCGTGAACTGATTCAGAAACGCTCTCGCCGTCGTAAACGTTTTCTTGCGATCGGAGCGCTTGTTCTTGTGATGATTACCGCCGGCTCCATCGCCTTCGATACGATAAACAGCCGTCGTCATGCGAGCGAGCGGAAGTTGATGCGCGAACGCATGGCCCGCCGCGAGCTTAACCTCCTGGCCGACGGACTGGAGAGGTTCAGGGCTGATCTCGGGCGATACCCGAACGACGAAGAGGGACTCACAGCGCTCACGCGTAAGACGGCAGCTTCAAAGTTCGCCGAAGGCGGGGGGCCGAATTACTGGACGGGGCCGTATGTGGATGGCGTTTACGAAGTTGACCCCTGGGGCAATGACTATGTTTATCGCCTCACTGATGGGGGCGAACGTTTCGAGCTCTTTTCCTATGGTCCGGGGGGCGAAGGTGGTTCCGGGCCCAGATTGCAAGTCACATCCTCGCCTTCCTTGTTCAATTGACTTCAGTTGCGCCTTTTCAGCGCGCGGTTCAGCCGCACTCCTGTTTGACTGCCGGGCCTATCCCAAAGGCTTTGGATTCCAGGCAACGAGAGATGGGTATTCGGAGAGATTGATTTTGACTAGAGGACTGCGAGGAACTCTTCTATCTCTTTTTGAGACCGAAGTAAGACTATTGTCTTGCTCTGTGAGTTCTCCCTCAACATCGAAAGCACTTTTGGCCTCGTCCTTTTGCGATAACCCCAAATCCAATACATGAAATCCAGGTTGAATTTTTCACGACATTCATCTGCCATATCCGAACGGTTTCTGTTCCAGTTCAGAACCAGCCTCTTCAACACGCGGCACAGACAGACAAGGCGCGGCATGTCCAGGAATACCACCGTGTCGCAAGCCCGAATCCTAAGATCAAGCGTACCCGAGTAATTGCCGTCCATGATCCAGGCCTCGCGCTTGACCAGTTCTTCAACGATCTTCAGCCACTCGGCCTTCGGCGTCTCGACCCATCCGGGTTTCCAGTAGATCGAATCGAGGTGTATGAGTTCGATATTGAGACGTGCCCCAAGGCGCTTTGCGAGAGTGGTCTTGCCGGCCCCACCCGAGCCAATCACAAGAACCTTCCTCATATCGCTTTGAGAAACATGATCGAATTGTCCGGGAATGGCAGGCAGGCTTCTGTTCAGTGTTGCTCCAACCTGATTTGCCAGCTCGTTGACTATTTAGGGTCGAGATCACAAGACCAGGTGACGTTCCAGCGCGCGCAGGCTGTCGAAGTTGTGTGCAGACGCGAAAACGTCAATGTGCGGGAGCGCCGCCTGCATGCCCCGAGTGAGCGGCCGATACGTCGCGCTCCCCAGGAGCGGATTGAGCCAGATCAACCTTCCGGCGCGTCTCTTCAGCGTCGCAAGCGACGACGCGAGTTCTTCCGGCTCCCCCGTGTCCCATCCGTCGCTCAGGATAATGACAATGGTGCGCCTATCGGCCAGTCTGGCCCAATCGGAATTGAAGGCCGCGATGCTCTGACCGATGAGGGTCCCGCCTGACCAACCTCGAACGTTGGCCGCCAGACGCTCCAGTGCCCGGGCGTACGACGCCTCCTTCAGATACCCGGTGATTCGTTCGAGCGCCGTACTGAAGATGAATGTTTCTACTCGCGCGAAGCTGTTTTGAAGCCCAAATACGAACTGAAGGAGGAGGCGGCTGTACAGATCCATCGACCCCGACACATCGCAGATCACGACCAACCTGGTCTTGTTCTGTTTTCGCTGCTTGAACAGGAGCTCGATGATCTCACCCCCGGTCTTCAGCGACTGCCTGAGTGTCTTGCGCATATGGACTCTCGGACCGCGTCTCACAGGTCTCCACCGGCGACTTGGATTTGCGGCAAGCCTCCTGGCGATTCTCCGCGACAACCGACCGATCTCTTCCAGTTCATCGGTGCCAAAAAGACCGACGTCCATTTCTGCGGAGGACTCCACATCGCTCGCGACGGGCACCTCGATTGACTCTGAATCGGCTGATTCTGGCGGCAACCAGTTCTCAAGCAGGTAAGGAAGACCCCTTGGTCTGTGCGTCGATGACGAGAGACGACCTTGACCTTCTTTATTGGGATCACGTGGTGTTTCTACGAGCTTCCTGGTCTCGAGAGGTTCGCCCTGCCGCCCCCAGAATGCATCGAACAACTCTTCGAAGATCGGGAAGTCTTCTAGCCGCGATGTGAGAATGCTCTTCAAACTCAGGAAGACTTCTCGTCGATCAGCGCGATCGACGAGGCTCAACGTTTTGACTGCGTCGATCGCCTCGGAAGATGTCACCGCAAGACCGCGCTCTCTCAATGCCCTGCAGAAGAGGACGGTGGCTTCGATGGTTGGTCCTGTGGACCCGCCTTGGTTCAGCATTCTTTTGAAGTCCCCCTGACGCCCGACTCAAACCTGATCTCTGACATCTGACCTCTGATCTCTGACCTCTGATCTCTGATCTCTGACCTCTGATCTCTGATCTCTGGCCCGCCTCTATTGTTGAACTAATTTTATCCGGCCGGCTTCGATCTCCTCTGAAAATCTTCGAATGTCCGCCTCGTCCTTTAGAAAGCACCCGCTCGTTTCCGCGACCACCTCTGCATCCAGCTGCGTCGCGTTCAAGGCGACGAGAGCCCTCGCCCAGTCGAGCGTTTCGGCTACGCCGGGAGCCTTAGCCAGCTTGAGATCTCTCACCGTCTGGATCACTCGCGTGACCTCGGTAGAGAGTCTCTCGCTGATTGCCGGAACCTTTGTGCGAACGATCTCCAGTTCCTTGTCGAAGGTCGGATAGTCTATCCAAAGGTATAGGCAGCGCCTCCTCAGTGCGTCGGAGAGCTCACGGGATCGGTTCGAGGTCAGCACGACGTGCGGAAGGTGAATTGCCTTGATCGGGCCGATCTCCGGGATAGTCACCTGAAATTCTGAAAGGACTTCGAGCAGGAACGCCTCGAATTCTTCGTCGCTTCGATCTATTTCATCGATCAACAGGACGGGCGGCCGCGTCTGGTCCGTGATGGCCTGAAGCAGCGGCCGCTTCAAGAGGAACGCCTCGCTGTAGATTGATGCTTCGGTCTCGGCCGCGCTGCATTGAGAGGCCTCTTGCATTTTTATGTGGAGGAGTTGCTTTGAGTAGTTCCATTCGTATAACGCGGTGCCGGCGTCCAGGCCCTCATAACACTGGAGGCGTATTAGATTCGTGTTCAAGGCGCTGGCGAGCACCTTAGCAACCTCGGTCTTACCCACGCCGGCGGGTCCCTCAACCAGCAGAGGCTTGCGAAGCGCCATCGCCAGGTACAACGATGTCGCGACCGCAGCGTCGGTGACGTAGGCCTCCTGCTCGAGCAGCTCCTGGATCTGTCGAACCTCTTCTCTCACATTTACCTCAAATCTCACTGGTGGCTGGATACCAGTTCATCGAGTATTGCACAAACGGCACAATCGTAATCCCTGCGCCCCTACCCAGGCTTGTTCGCCTCTTCTTTTGATCCTGTGAGCCTCTCAAAATCTTCCAAAGTATCTATGTCCTCGGGGAACGGAACGTCGAATGCGACTTGATGGACGAGGTCGATGTTTGCGTCTACGAGTCTCCATGCAGCCTTGTCCCCGTGCAGACCAATAAGTTGATCGAACATTGGCCTGGCGAAGATCATCGGATGACCCTTTCGTCCGCGGTAGGAGCAGAGCGCAATGTGGCTCTCCGCTTGGCGCCACTCCCGCGCTACACGATCTATTATTTCGGGATCAACACCCGGTTGATCGCCGAGGAGAATCATTATCGCATCGGACATCTGGTCGAGCGCGGCGATACCGGCCCGATATGAAGATGCACACCCCTGACCGAAGACCGGATTGTCGACGACTGTTGCTGTTGCGAAGTTGACTCGCTGTCGTATCTCGTCTCCCGCGCGGCCAAGAACAACGACCACCTCGTCGAGCTCGGTCGCCAGCTCGACTTGAGCGGCGACCCATCCGAGCAGAGTGGTTCCCATGAACGGCAAGAGCTGTTTAGGTTGCCCCAGCCTGCTCGAGGCGCCCGCCCCAAGAATCAAGCCGGAGATAAATTTTCTCATTGCGAAAGAAGTTTAACGGATTGATCGAGGAGAGTCACTGGTTCGCCAGCGCCATGTGGATGTCCGTTATGAGGTTCTCGGGCGGCGTGTTCCTGGGTGAGTTGCGATAGAACTCCAATGTCGGCGCGTGAAGGAGTTCGGCTCCACTGCAGGGCAACCACTCACCGCATAGTCGCGCGTAGGTGTCTCCGATCGTTTCGTATGACCCTCGATGAGTCACTATCACATATCTCTCCCCGCCAACGCTTTGAAGACCGATGTCGTCTTCTACCGTAATGTCGTCCG
>DASYSA010000284.1:0-5736 GCA_036003885.1 Blastocatellia bacterium
GTAGATGTCGGACAGCCCATCGCTGTCGGCGCGGGGGTATGAGCTAAAGAACATGGTCAAGCCGTCGCGCGACAGAGTCGCCCGCACCTCGCGCGCGACGCTGTTGATCAGGGGGCCCAGATTGGTTGGCGTCGACCAGACATCCGCGGTGGTTTCGCGGCTTGCCGTCCAGATGTCGTCCAGGCCGTAGCCGCCGGGCTGCCGGGTCGAGTCAAAGACGATCTCGAGTCCGTCTTTGCGGACGTTCGGTCGAACATCGTTGAATGTGGTATTAAGTTCCGGAACGAGCTGCGCGGGGCCGAAATCGACGCTGAAGTAGATGTCCTGTGGGGTCGGAGTGCCGGAGCGGCCGCTTGAGAAGTAGAGGATGGCGTGTCCGCTCTCGTTCTCGAAGTACGAAGGGCTCGCCTCGCCCATCGCACTGTTGATTTGGCAGCCGAGGTTTTGCGGCTCCTCCCAGGCGCCGTCTTTAAAGCGCGTGAAATAGATGTCGTCCGTGCCGGCCGGGCCGCAGCCGCCGGCCCGCGCACTGACAAAGAAGAGCCCGTGGCCTGGCACCGGCGTGGGGGACCAGTCGTTAAAGCTGCTGTTCACAGGCAGGCCGAGATTCTCGGGGGCTCCCCACGGATGCTCCGTACTGGCGCGGTTGGCGACCCAGATGTCAAGCGCGCCGCTTCCGCCGGGCCGATCTGAAACGAAGTAGAGACTGAGACCGTCCGGCGACAGGATGGGGTAGGCCTCATTGAACGCCGTATTTAGCTCCGAACTGGTGCCGGGGATCGATTCGGCGTTCACCGCCGCGCCCCAGTCGCCGAAGTGCTGCGCTGAGACGAGCGACGTGAAGGTCATGGCCACCACGAGAGTGATGAAGACGAGCAGGCGTGCGCTCGGCGCTCCTCGTCCTGTGCCGGTAGCAGTAAATGTTTGTGTTGGTCGCGCCAGACGGCGGGCGAGCGTTTGCTCGGGGGTTTTCTTGAGCATGATGTGTGGATCTCCTTTTTTATACATGATTGCTTCACTCCTTTCGAAGGATCTGTTTTGCCTCATTGTTGTGATGAGACTGTGAAATGGACTCCTGCGATAGAGTTCCGTTGGGAGTCCGAACCCGTAGCCTGGTGATGAGCAAGAATGAAGCGCTATTGCCTCGTGCTTGAGCATCATCGGCCCGCTACTACCAGCACTGTGACCGTATTCGATATTCTCCCGTTCGAGTTGCGCACCTGAATAGAAAGCTCCGTCGGACGCCTTACCAGTGAATTAGTAAGTCGGCCGCTTACTGCCCTACCGCTGCCGCTAAGCGCCTGGAGCGCCTCGCCATTTACGAGGAGCTCAGCACCAGAGTCAAAGTCCACGCCATAGACAACCAACGACAGCTTCTTTGCCTTTGTCCCCGCGACAAGGACTGGCATGGGCAGGCCATACTTAAGTACCAGAGCAGAAGTAATACAGGGCGGGCTCACCAGGCCGTTGTCTACTCCCCCGGCGATCAGGGTCTTGCCGTTTGGGAGCATTGTCGCCGAGTGAGAGTAACGGGGGACAATGAGCTGGCTTGTAGGGCTCCAGGTTCCCGTGGTCGCGTCGTATAACTCCGCACCCTTGCTGCCTGAGATCAGAACCTGACCATCAGGCAGAAGCGTCGCGTTGTAGGTGTCCACACCAAACGTGAGATTGCCGGTGACGCTCCACTTACCTGTCGGGGTGTCATAGATCTCTGCTTGTTCAGTGGGATCGCCGGACCACCCGGTGACCAGGACCTTGCCGTTTCGCAGCAGCGTCACTGTGTGTGGAACGCTGATGACCTTAAGACGATCGGCAGCACTCCACTGTTCTGTGGCTGGGTCGTACAATTCCGACCCGATGCCATTGTCCAGAGGCCTCCGAGCTGACACAATGTAATCCCAAATATTATCCTGACCTGACAGAGCCAAGACCTTGCCGTTAGGGAGCGACACCATACCACGTGGGCTGCCAAGTATATAGTCATGGCTGGTGCTTACCCACGTCCCGGTTTCCGGTTCATAGAGCTCCGCGGCGAAGTCGGACGCAGACCTTCCCACAACTAAGACTTTGCCGTTGAGTAGCAGCGCCGCTGAGGTGGTTGAGTAGTCATCCCAAAGAATTCGGATTGTTTTGAAACTCCCTGTTGGATGCCATGTCCCTGTCGCAGGATCGTACAACTCCGCGCTGTTGAGAAAGTCACTGGCATAACCTCCAGCGACCAGGACCAGGCCGTTGTGTAGCAGGGTAGCTGTGTGACCAAAGCGTGCCGTGTTGAGGCTGCCAGTAGGCATCCACGTGGCGCTATCCGGGTCGTAAAGCTCCGCACTGCTGGTGGGTGTGAAGCAAGCATCTGATCCCCTGCCTCCGGCCACTAGTACCTTGCCATTCGGCAGTAGCGTAGCCGTGTGAGCGTACCTGCCTATGTTGAGTTCGCCGGTTGAAGTCCAACTCCCGCCCGGATGGAACAATTCGGCGCTGGCGTGTATGCGGGCGTCACAACTATCCATGGTAGTCAGTCTTCGTACTGTCACCGTGGCGTTGCCGCCGGACAATTCTGAGTGGCCCGTTTCGCCGGCAATCACTTCGCTGACTACCGGGAAGGCGGTGAATCCCAAGAGAGTGACGCCGAGGCCGACGATCACAAGCTTTTTCCACGAGGTGTTGGTCTTCATGTTCAATCTCCTTTTGAGCGCCCGGGATAGGCTGCAACCGTGAGGTTGAGCGCCGGTCTGCTCCGTTTCTGGAAGCTGTTCTCCACTCAGTAACGCGAGAGCTGCAGCGCAAACCTCTAACGGCGGTGCGAGCTTCTTCCGCCGAAGCCAAAAAATGGAGCAGAGAAGCAATCGAAAGTGTATAATTCGCTACCACTGCGTTTATCTCAGCCCGGAAGGGGTGACCACCGATGACACGCTCGCCAGAGGAAGTGACCCAACTGCTCGTTGCCTGGCGCAATGGTGATCAGGATGCGCGCGATGAGTTGATGGCACTCGTCTATCAGGAACTGCACCGGCTTGCCCATCAGTACATGAGCCGCGAACGGCCCGGCCATACATTGCAAACATCAGCGCTGGTCAATGAGGCTTTTCTCAGGCTCGCCGGTCAGAGGGATGTACAATGGCAAAACCGCGCACACTTCATCGGCATTGCCGGTCAAATGATGCGTCGAATCCTGGTTGACTACGCGCGTAATCGCGGTTATGCGAAACGAGGAGGGGGCGCGTGCCAGGTGTCTCTGGACGAAGAGTTGATTGTTTCGGAGGAGCGGAGCGCGGACGTGGTCGCGCTCGACGACGCTTTGGAAAGCCTCGCCCGTCTCGACGAACGAAAGAGCCGACTTGTCGAGCTGCGATTCTTTGGAGGACTCTCCATCGAGGAAACTGCCGAGGTGTTGGGAGTCTCGCCCGGCACGGTAATGCGAGACTGGACTCTGGCCAAAGCATGGTTGCGAAGAGAGATGTCCGGAAATAAGTAGAGAGTCATTAGAGGTTTTACAGACAATTCTCGCGTTTAGATTGGAGGTCCATGTGGCGACGGACTTTGCGGGATCAAGAAAGTGCTTGCACCTCCAGCTCCGTGGTTCAAAAAACATCGGCGACAGATAGACTGAGTAACAATACAGAGGTTTCGGAGAACCTCGAGTCAGGTCCTTGCTCGACCTATAGATACTTATGACTCCTGAACGCTGGCAACAAGTTGAAGAGCTGTTCCATTCCGCCCTGGCGCGCGAACGCGGCCAGTGGGCTACGTTCCTGGCTCAGGCCTGCGCCGGCGATGAGCCATTGCTCAGAGAGGTTCAATCTCTGATCTCGTTTCACGACCGACCCGATAGCTTTATCGAGACACCTGCCTCCGACCTCGCAGCGGAGTTGCTCGCGAAAAAGCCGAGCGAATCAAAGGTGGGGCAACAGGTCGCTTATTACAGGATCCTGTCCTCGATCGGCGCCGGCGGCATGGGGGAGGTTTACCTGGCCGAGGACGCGAGGCTTGGCCGGCGAATCGCGCTCAAGCTGCTCCCCGCGCAGTTCACTACGGATCCTGAGCGTGTACGCCGCTTCGAGCAAGAGGCGCGCGCTGCGTCGGCGCTCAATCATCCGAACATTGTCACCATCCATGAGATCGGCCAGGCAGACTCAACGCACTTCATCGCAACAGAGTTCATCGACGGCGAAACCTTACGCGAACACCAGGCGGGCCGGGCCCTAAACCTCAACCAAGCTCTCGACATCGCCACCCAGGTCGCTTCCGCCCTCGAAGCGGCGCATGCGGCGGGAATCGTGCACAGGGACATCAAGCCTGAGAACGTCATGCTCCGGCGCGACCGGATCGTGAAAGTGCTGGACTTCGGATTAGCAAAGCTCGCGTTGCCACAAGTGTCGGCAGTTGATCTGGAAGCCGAGGCCAGATCAATGATCATTACGAATCCAGGGGTAGTAATGGGAACAGTCCAGTACATGTCGCCGGAGCAGGCTCGAGGGCATGAGGTGGACGCACGAACCGACATCTGGAGCCTGGGCGTCATGCTCTACGAAATGGTTACGGGGCGCGTGCCGTTCGAAGGGGAGACACCCAGCCATGTAATCGTCTCGATCCTCGAAAGCGAGCCGCCTCCGTTGGCCGGCAGCTCAGAAGTGCCGATGGAGCTTGAGCGGATTGTCACGAAGGCGCTGCGTAAGGACAGGGAGGAGCGATACCAGACGGCGCGCGACCTGGCGCTTGATCTGAAGACCCTGACGCAGGAGCTTGAGGTCGAGGCGCGGCTGAATCGCTCTCTTCAGCCGGATGGAGCGGGCAGGAAGGTAACCACCACAGGCGGCACTCAGGCGACGGTCGAGACTGTCTATCAGTCTGCAGCGACGACTGGTGATGTTGAGACGGCACGTACGATATCGAGCGCCGAGTATCTGTTCGGCTCGATCGAGCGACACAAGCGCGGCGCGGTACTCTCGGCCATCGTCGTTGCCGTCGCGGCCATCGCATATTTCTTCTACGCCACGAGCCGCAGCTACCCTACTAGCGGCGGCGAGGCGATAGATTCGGTAGCGGTCTTGCCTTTTGTAAACGCAAACGGTGACCCTAACACCGAATCCCTCTCTGATGGGATCAGCGACAGCATCATCAACAGTCTCTCACGGTTGCCCAACATGAAAGTCATCGCGATCAGCTCGGTCTTGCGTTACAAGGGGAAGCAGGTAGATCCGCAGGCAGTCGGGCGCGAGTTGAATGTCAGGGCTGTGCTGATGGGCAGACTGACACTGCAAGGAGACGGCCTGACGATCGGCACCGAACTGGTTGATGTGAGAGACAACCGCCGCCTGTGGAGCGAACAATACAGCGGCAAGCTATCGAACATCCTCGACGTTCAAGGTGAGATCGCGCGGCAGATTTCAGAGAGATTGCGACTCCGGCTCTCCGGCGAAGAGAAAAAGAAACTGGCTAAACAGTACACCGAGAACACTGACGCTTATCAACTTTACATGTTGGGCAGGCAATGCTTCAACAAGCAGACAAAGGAGGCACTTGAGAAAAGCATTGGGTATTACGAGCAGGCAATCGAAAAAGATCCGAACTATGCACTGGCTTATGCCGGATTAGCTTATAGCTATTACTTTTTGGGAAATCGTGGCTTCTGGACCACGAAGGAGTACGCGCAAAAACTCGAGTGGGCGGCGCTAAAAGCGCTGGAGCTCGATGACACTCTCGCCGAAGGACATGTCTTCCTGGGCGTGACTAAGTACA
>DASYSA010000285.1:0-3284 GCA_036003885.1 Blastocatellia bacterium
CCTGGGGTTGTTCGAACAGATGGGACGATATGAAATGTTGCCGCCGGCGCTTGCGGCATGGGGGCCGAACATGCTCTTCGGCGCTGGAGGACTCTATCTCTTCCTGACCTCGCGCACCTGACGACCGAAGAAAATTCGAAATTCGAAATTCGAAATTCGAATTTCTTGTTGTGATGCTGGCCACCAACAGACAAGTGTGATATAAGTCAGCCAGCGTGCGCTTCAACGAATAAGTCTAACGGCGAAGTTCGATCAGAAGCTAACTAAGAGAGGTTCTCCATAGAACCCGCCGCCCCAAGCGAGACTCACCCCCCGAGGCCGGCAGCCGGCTGAGCAGAGCCTCTCGCCGACACTCCTCACTCTGAAAACCAAGCCCTTGAAATTAAGCGAGCGCAACAGCCCCCGACCGCGAGGAGGAGGAACTAATGGCCAACATCACCTACGACGAAACCAGTCACCTGCTCCGTAGAATGGGATTCGGCGGATCTGTAGAAGACATCAACGCCCTCACCGGCCGCAGCCGCGAGCGCGCAGTTGACCGCCTCCTTAACTACGAGTCCATCGATAACCAGGAGATGGAGGACCGCCTGCGAAAGGGTCTCAACCCGAAGAAGTTCACACCCCACGAAGACCTTCAGCTCTGGTGGATCGTGCGAATGATTCTTACCGCACGGCCATTCGAGGAGAAGATGACTCTGTTCTGGCATAACCACTTCGCCACCGCACTCGATAAGGTCGATTACGACCTGATGTACGTCCAGAATCAGATGCTGAGGTCCCTCGCTCTCGACAGGTTCGACACGCTGCTGCTCAACGTTGCTCGCGATCCGGCTATGCTCGTCTGGTTGGATGGCGTAACCAATGTCCTGGGTACGGCGAATGAGAACTTCGCCCGCGAGGCGCAGGAGTTGTTCTCGATGGGCGTGACCGACGCCGTAACCGGCGCCCCAAACTATACCGAGGGCGACGTCAAGGGGATCGCGCGCGCGTTCACCGGGTGGAAATTCACGCAGAAGGGGGACAAGCGCTACAAGTTTCGATTCCAGGTGGTGGACCGGGAGCACGACAACGGGGCAAAAGAGATCTATGGCCGCACTGCGAACTTCAGCGGTGAAGACGTCATAGATCTCATCTGCGCCCGCCGATCAACCGGCCGATTCCTGGTCAAGAAGCTATTCGAGTTCTTCGTCTATCCGCTCGGCAAGAGCGCCGAGGACCTGGCTACGATAGAGAAATTTGCCGACGTCTACTTCAGCTCGAACCATTCGATCAAGGAGGTTGTGCGCGCCATTTTCATCTCGGATGAGTTCTTCAGCACTCGCGCGCGCTTCGCGCTGGTCAAGAGCCCGGCCGAGCTCGTTGTCGGGACGATACGAATGTTGGGGGCTGATTACAATCCCGGCGACATCGACAACGGCGACTTCGCCACCTACGACCAGTTCAAGCGGCTCGGGCTGGATCTCATGAACCCCTTCGACGTATCCGGGTGGAAGTTGAACATGGGCTGGCTCAATACCGCAACACTCCTGGAACGCTATAACTTCGCCACACGCCTGCTGAGCGATAGGAACGACGACAAGCGATCGCCGGGTACGCGGCTGACGAACGAACAGCTCAAGCAGTACACAGATCCAAGTCCCGAGAAGACCGTACGGAACTTTCTTTCGCTGCTCGGGCCGCTGCCTGGCGACGCCGAAACAATTCGGATTCTCTCCGACTACCTGCAAACTGCTGACGACGGCAGGCGCGTGGCGTGGGTGGTCAACGACGGCAACATCGACAAGTTAGTCCGCGGACTTGTTTTCCTGATCATGTGCCTGCCGGAGTTCCAGATGAACTAGCAGCGTGTTGAGACGTTCAGAGTTCAACCTTCAGGTTGTTCCCGGCGAACGTCGAGGGAGGAGTTATGACTACAAGAAGACAATTCATCAAGCAGTCAGCCGGCGCGGTGACCTTGAGCCTGGTCATGCCTCGGACGCTCTTCGCAAGAGCGGCAGATCCAAATCGCAGAGTGCTGGTAGTGATCGAGTTGGCAGGCGGCAACGACGGCTTCAACACCGTGGTCCCTTATACCGACGCCCGTTACTTCAGCTTGAGGCCGACTCTCTCGCTCAGGGATTCCGACTTGAGAGACGGCCAGGGCCGCTCGACCATCATATCCGAACAACTGGGCTTCCACCCGTCTATGGGAAAGCTCAAGGAGATGCACGACGCCGGTAGAGTGGCCACCGTGCTTGGCGTGGGATACCCAAACCCGAACGGCTCGCACTTCGTGTCGGCGGACATCTGGCACACCGCCAATCCGCAGGGAGCCGGAGGCGCCGAGGGATGGCTGGGCAGGTACGCGGACGTCGCTCTCGTGGGCAAGTCCGGGCTGAACGCGATCGCAGTTGAGGACCGTCTCCCAAAGACACTGGCCTCGAGCCAGATCGTCGTGCCGAGCACACCGAACTTTGACGAATACGGCTTGCAGACGGACGATGACTATCCGCATAACCGCAACGTCAAAATCAACACGCTGCTTTCGCTTCACAACCGCGCCTTCCCTGCCGGCAGCTTTGTCGGACAGGAAGCGCGCATTGGGTTCGACGCGGTCAATGGCGCATTGCAGTTTCGGGAGGCTCTGGCCAACTACAGCACCACCGTGATCTATCCGGAGAACAACTCGCTCGCCGACGGGCTACAACTGCTTGCACAGGTGATCTCGAGCATTCCGACCGTCAGTCTCCTGTACGTTCAAATGGGCGGGTTCGATCACCACTCCAACCAGATTCCTTCCGCCGACAACAAGCGGGGCGGCCAACACGCGGGACTGCTTCAGGATTTCTCAGACGGCGTTGAAGCATTCTATCGCGACCTGTCCGAGCACGGCCTTGCAGACAACGTGTTGATGCTTCAGTGGTCGGAATTCGGCAGGCGCCCGGAAGAGAATAAATCGCTCGGTACGGACCACGGAGCGGCCTCGAGCATATTTGTGATCGGGAACAAGGTGAAGGGCGGTATCTATGGAAAGCAGCCCTCGCTTGCGGTATCCGACCTGGACGACTCGGGGAACGCGAAGTTCGGCGTCGACTTCCGTTCGGTGTACGCGACGATTTTAGACGGCTGGCTTGGAGGCGATTCGAAAGGAGTGCTGGGCGGAACATTTGAGAATATGGGATTCCTCGTGTGAAGGAGAAATTCGCGCGGCTTCCAGGAGATCAATTGCGGTGCAGCGGGGGTGCTAACTCCAGCCCTGAGTTCGCAGGTTCATAGAAGATTGATCCCGATTTTGGCGCGCGATC
>DASYSA010000286.1:0-13053 GCA_036003885.1 Blastocatellia bacterium
CCTAAATCCTAGATTATCCTAGATCCTAAATCCTAGATCCTGTACTTCTTGATCAGGTTGCGTGCGATTACCAGCCTTTGAAGCTCGTTCGTTCCTCCGCCGATGATCAGCAGCGGCGCATCCCGATAAAACCTCTCAACCGGAAAGTCCTTCGCGTAGCCGTTGCCGCCAAAGACTCGCATCGCTTCGAGGGCGCATTCCTGGGCCGTCTCGGTCGCGAATAACTTTGCCATCCCCGCTTCGAGATCGCAGCGCTCGCCTCGGTCCTTTTTTTCCGCCGCGGCATATACCAGCAATCGAGCTGCTTCTATCTTTGTTGCCATGTCGGCCAGCTTGATCTGTATCGATTGGTGCTCGCATATCGGTTTGCCGAATGTGCGCCGCTGCTGGGAGTACTTGATGGCTTCCTCGAATGCCGCCCGCGCGACGCCCAGTCCGCGCGCCGCGACATTGATGCGCTCTGACTCAAGGCCGGTCATCACATGTTTGAAGCCCTCGCCCTCTTTGCCGCCGATCAGGTTCTCGGCCGGAACGCGGAAGTCTTCGAACAGCAACTCGCAGGTCTCCAGACTCTTGTACCCGAGCTTGTCTATGTCACGGCTGATGGTGAGTCCGGGCTCACCCTTCTCGGCGATGAATGCACTCATCCCCGAATATACCGGCTGGGCGTCCTTATCGGTCTTGACCAGCAGAAGCATGGCTTCCGCACGCCGGCCGTTGGTGATCCACATCTTCGAGCCGTTCACGTAGTAGTAGTCGCCTCGCCGTACAGCCGTAGTTCTAATGGCCTGAAGGTCTGTCCCTGCGTCAGGCTCGGAAAGACAGATTGCGCCGCGCTTATCGGCACGCGCCAGCATCGGCAAGAATCGCTCCTTTTGCTCTTGTGTGCCGAACCGAGCAAGCACATCGCATAAGACCGAGTGCGTTCCGAGTATCCCGGCGAGACCCATCCAAACCCGCGAAATCTCTTCGAAGATCATCGCATAGATCGTGTAGCTGAGATCCTGGCCGCCGTATGGCTCGGGCACATTGGCGCCGAAGAGGCCGATCTCTTTCATGCGCTCGACCAGCGCAGTCGGGTATTCATTGTGGTGCTCCAACTCCGAAGCGACGGGTGCGACTTCCTTCTCCAGGAATTTCTTGACCGTAGCCAGAATCAGTTGCTCTTCTTCAGTGAGATTGCGTCCCATTTGCGAAAGACTATCTCAGGGTCGGACGAGTGTCAAAGTACGTACGATTCGCTATCGAGGTGGGCCCGTACGATGGGTAGTGCCTTGATAGAAGGCGCAGATTGATCATCTCTGGAGTTCCTAAACTGCGACGGAATTGGGTATGCAGAAAACACTTCGGGTTGGATCATCATGCTTGAGTGAGGAATGGTTGGAGAGCTCTGACTTGCTCGGAGACTTCTGGCCGCCTGCCGGGGCCCGGAGTTTCTTTATAGCTTCACGCAGCTGAGGGGCATTCTCATCATCGGGCGACATTTTCAAGTATCGTTCGAGCTCATCAGCGGCGCGTTTCCCGTCGCCCCTTTTTTCGTAGAGCCTGGCTCTGTGCAAATGCACGCCGGCCAGTTTTCCCTCGCTCAACTCCTGCGCTCGTGCCAACTCCGATTCGGCGGCGGCCAATATTCGTTCTCGCTCCGCGGCAGCCTCCCTGGAATTCCAGTCGGCGATTGCGGAGTAGTGATCGAGGAGCGCCATCGCGCGCAGTAAGAGTATCTGAGGGCTCGACGGGTTAAGACGAAAGGCCTCCGCAAAGACGGCCGCTGCCAGTGCTGGCTTCTTCTGCTTCATCAGGACGAGGCCGAAAGATTGATAGACTCGGTCATCTCTTGCGTTGATGCTGCGCGCGCTTTCGAGTTCACCGATGGCCTCATCAAGACGGTTCAACTTCATCAGCTCATTGCCGAGCGCGAAATGAGCGTCGAAGTATGCTGGAAATAGCTTTATCGCTTCACGCATAGCCGGGATGGCCTGATCGGGCTTGTTCTCTTTGAACAGTCTTATTGCGCGCCCGAACTCAGCTTGCGCAGCCTTGGGGACGTTCTGACTGAAGCTGGTCCTGGCAGACAGGGCGTGTTCCGGGGCCCCGGCTTTTGGGCGAAGTGTCAGTTCGACGCGCATGAATTCGCCGGGCCGGGATGTCGTCAGACGAGTGAGCTCAACGCGTTCGGACAGCGGCTGGTGCCCCGGATCGTTAACTACAAGGTAAAAGGAAGCGCCGGAGAGACCACTGAAGGCGAAGTCGCCCTCATTGGTAGTTGCCATTTGAGTAATGGGCTGGCCGTTTCCCGTTTGCAACTCGACGATGACGTTAGGAACTGCACGGCCGTTCTCGGTTCGCACCTTGCCGATGATCGTTGTGCCCTCCGAAGACTGCGCCCTAACCAGGGCCGCGACCAACGAGGTGCAACACACCGCGGTCAATAGCAAGCTTCGCCATCGATCGGCCAACACGCTGAAGCCTCCTGAGGTAAGCTGGTGCCGTAAAGCTGAAGAAGAAAGAGTGGTGGAGCCTGTCTTCGGCTCCACCACTCTCAAAACAGCCCACGCGAATCCTGGTCCGCTTAGAAGGTGAACTTCAAGGCAAACTGGAATGCGCGAGGTCCACCGGTCCCGAACACGCTAGTCGTGCGCTGAGTGGGACGGAAGGTGGTGAACTCGAAGCCGGGACCCACGTCATCCTTGGCCGGTATTGTGGTGTCCGAGACATTCGTGAGGTTCGCAAAGTTGAACACATTGAACACCTCACCGATTACGTCGATTCGCGTGGACTCGGTCAGACGGAAGCTCTTAGTCAACCTGATGTCCTGCGAGACAACCGAGTCGCCACCCATGCGAGTGTCTGCCGGTAGAAGAGAAAGCTCCCGCAGTTCCGTTCCGTACGGATCAACTGGAACTCCTCCCTCAATACGCGCCGCAAACGACCTGCGGTTCGCATTGTAGTCCTGGATGATGCTGTTGAGCTGGTTTACTGACGTGATCTTGCGGCCGATCTGACCCGCGCTCGCACCCGGCAAGTACGAGAAGAACGAACCAGACCCG
The DNA here is from genome assembly GCA_036003885.1 of Blastocatellia bacterium. GTDB lineage: Bacteria > Acidobacteriota > Blastocatellia > UBA7656 > UBA7656 > DASYSA01. Next base: position 3,048 of record DASYSA010000286.1, read on the forward strand.
GTCAGATCGACGCCGTCGGGCAGGAACGCGCTAAACGGCAAACCGCTGAATATCGTCGAAATGAACGATACGCCCCAGTTCCCCAGGACATGTTTCTTGAACCCGGACGAGCTGTTCTTGTAGAACGGCACCTGCCAGACGCTGCTGATCACGAGTCGATGGGTCCGATCAAGTCCGCCCGGTCCGTACTCCTTGGTGAAATCGTTGCGGTCGGAGATTATTGCGCCGAGGCCCAGCCCGTCACCGCCGAAGTTCTTGAATCTCGCCAACGTGTAGCTGCCGGTTAGCTGGAATCCGCCAGAGAAGCGGCGGTCCAGCCGCACAAGCAAAGCCTTGTAGGTCGAGAACGCCGATGAATCAGCGTACGGGACGCTGAAGTCAATGCTGGGAACTCTGGGCGTGGGATCGCCATTGCGATCGACTGAATCATTGAAGTTTGCGTCGTAGACAAGTACCTCGTGTACGCCCTTCCGGTAGTTGAAGTCCGCCTGGAGAAGCATGTTCCAGGGCAGCTCTTTCTGGATACCGATCGAGTACTGCAGCGAGTACGGAATCTGAAACTCGGTCGAGAAGAGCGGTCCGGAGGCGGCGTGGAAGCATTCAACTGAAGTCGGGAACGAACAGTTGAATGCGCGCGATTCAACGTCGGCCCGAACTCTCGGCGCCAACGCCAGAAGGTTGCGCAGCGTTATGTACCCGCTGGCAGAAGCGGGAGTGCTGCCGAACTGACCATTACCGCCAGGAAGCAAAGTGCTCCTGATGTCGTTTCCGACAAGGAACAACTCCGCCCCGGGAGGGCCAAGGTCGGCACGCTCGAAGAGTCGCAGATTGTCGATGGCGGTATCGTAATACATCCCGAACCCGCCCCGAATCACGGTTCGACCTTTACCGCTGATGTCCCAGGCAAAGCCTACCCGAGGCGCGACATTGTTCTTGTCGCGCGGGCTCGGGGATGTCCCCTTCCCAAACAGCGGAGCGATCAACGCCGGATGGCCCTGGTCGTGGTTCCAAAGATTGGTGTCATAGCGATAGGCGACGCCAAAGTTGATCGCCAACCGCGGCTTCACCTTCCAGGAATCCGTCCCATAAAACTGGAACCGGTGGTTTACAGTATTTCCCGAGGAGGTGTTGAAAGGAAGCACCCCGGTACCTATACCCATCGTTATGTCGCGCACTGGCGCGTTGAGGAAGTCAGCCTCGCTCGACAGCACCGGCGGTCCAAGGAAGCCTGGGCCGTAGAGCCGGATGCGAGAAGGCTTGGCGAAATCGAACAGCCCTGTGATTGACGTGCGCTCCCAGTCGCCGCCAAAGCGAATGTTCTGCCTACCCTTGGTCCACACAATGTCATCGCGGACCTGGTTCCGATTCTGGTCGGTAACCTGCGGCGTGATGTAGTTTGTTCCCGACCGCCAGTTCTGGTCGGGATTGATCACTCGAATCTCCGGGAAATCCTTCGTTGCGGGGTCGATCCTGTTGTGGAAGTCATTGAAGTTGTAGCGAATGTCATTGACCAGGTTGGTGTGAAGGGTCCAGGTGTGGCCAAGAACGAACCCGTCTGAACGGTTCAGGTCGATCTGGTCGTCCGACTGGAAAATGCCACTGGCCGAATCCCTCGGAACAATCCCACTGCCCGACACAAACGGCGCCTGCTGGTCGTTCTTGTCGTGCGAGTAGCGTCCGAAAAACGTCATCTTTTCGTTGATCGTCCAGTCGGTCCTGGCGGTGACCAGCAACTCGTTGAACGGGTTGCCGGTGAAACCGCTGAAGCCCGGCAATGTGGAGGATAGGGAATGAATCGCGACAGCATCCTGGTTGTTGTATTCCGCATTGACGAAGAAGAAGAGCTTGTCCTTCTTGATTGGGCCACTGAAAGTGCCGCCGAACTGCTCTCGGTCGAAGGGTATCTGCTTTCGCTGCGCTTCCGTCGGGACGGCATGGGCATCGTCAAGCCGGTTCAAGGCGGGAAACGCAGAGAAGCGCGAATCGCGCCAATAGCCGTATCCGTTCCCGTGAAATTGGTTCGTTCCCCCCTTCGAAATCACATTCACCGAACCAGTGGCGGATGCTCCGGTGGACAGGTCGAAGGTTGAGATTCCGATCTGGAACTCCTGAACTATCTCCTGTGAGAAGTTTTGAACCGTTGTGCCGACGATATTATCGACGACTGAACCGCCATCGACGGTGATCTGAGTTGAACGACCCATCTGACCGGCGATCGCAACTCCGGTGTAGTTTGCCTTGGTCGGGTCGAAGCTGGCGCCGTCGACCTTTTCGGCTCCCGGCTGGAGTTGAGCGAGATCGAGGAAGTTCCGGCCGTTCAGGGGAAGGTTGTCGATCTGGAGCTTTCCAACGACCCCCGACACTGTGTTTTCCACTCTGTCAATCTGAGTCTCGCCAGTCGCCGTGACGCTAACCGTCTCCGAAGCTCCGCCGATCTCCAGCTTCACGTCGAGGGGCACGTTCCCGCCTACCGGTACTACAACGTTCGATATCACCGACGACTTGAAGCCCTGGCCGGTAACTTTGACTTCATAGGTTCCCGGCTGGAGCTGGCCGATTCGGTACCGGCCGTCATCCCCTGTGGTTGCGGTGCGAGTCGCGTTAGTAGCCGTATTGCGCGCGGTCACAGTTGCATTCTGTACAACCGCACTCTGGGGATCTCTGACTGCTCCTTCGATAGCACCCGTCGGCTCCTGCGCGGCAAGCAAAGGTGGCGCGACGCTCAACACGATCATGGCCAACGCCAGAACGGTCACTAGCCAATTCTTACACTGTCTTAGCATGGTGTTCCTCCTAATATTGTCGTAGTTCACTCAGCATCAACTAAAGACCAGCAGTACTGACCGAAACCCGGCTAATCAAAGTCTTGTCCATTACAGGTACGTGCGGACTGCTCGAATTCACGTCCCAGGGAGCAATGCTGGCAGTCTGAACGCGCAGTTGATTGTATGTGAGGAGCTTCTTGCGGTGTTCTCCATCGCCATTCGCGGCAGGCCAATCGGGCTGGGACTTCCCGGGTCCGTGCACCTTCGGTATTCAGAGAATTCGCAGTTCAACACTCCTTACCCTAAAGCCGCTCGCTGGTGATTTCGTTTAGGCGGTTGTAGTTGTTGCAAAAGCCATTCCAGCCTGTCCGGCCGCTGCCTCCAGGTTAAGCGTCTCGTATTTCAACAATTGAGGTCGTCGGGATCGGGCTTTTCCTTCCCCTTCCGATCTACTCATATGAGATTCTGGATTTTTTTCCAAAAATTTGAATAAATCTGGATTCGCAGAGGGACAGAAGCAATCCGGCGAATAATTGCCCGCTTCGTAGCCTCGTGCTAGCCGCTATTAATCAAACAGGTCATTTTGGACAAGTGCTTACGCAAAAGTCTTCGCTCTCGGTCAAGAGGAACAGTAGCTAATCGGTCTCGGGAAAGGTAGCTCGGGTGGGCCACTGTAAAGCTGTTCACGTAGCAGCGAACTCAGGCGGGGTATTGATGTCCTAAGCTCGATTCATGGCTTCGCCGGTGGCGCTCCTCGTTGCTCTCTGATTATGCCGCGTATCCGATCCGCGTCTTTTGCCTTCGGCGCTAGCTTAAGGTACGTCTCGAGAGCCTCGGCGGCACGGTCGCCCTGTCGCTTTTCGATATAGACAGCGCCGAGATACCTATACGCTTCGACACCTTCCTCACCGCCAATGCTGATCGCCTGTTTCAAATCGCGCTCCGCGCCGTCGAGGTCATTCAAACTTAAACGCGCGCGGCCAAGGTACAAACAAACGCTTGCCGAGGTTGCATCTTTCGCCATCGCCTTCTGCAGTTCGATCGCGGCTGCACTGTAATCTTTCATCTGCAGCAGCGTAATGCCGTAGTTGAGCCTGGGGTGGAAGGCCTCGGGCGCGATCTTGAGGGCGTTGCGAAGAGCGTTGGCTGCCTTCTGCCACTCCTTGAGAGCCATGTACTGCACGCCTAGCTCGTTAAGCGCCGTCATGAAGTTTGGATAGATCGCTATCGCTTCGTTCAGCTGTTCTATGGCTTTCTTCCGGTCGCCGGACTTTGCCGACTCGATGGCGTGCTTGTAGAGGTCAAGGGCAGCGTCAGGTGCTCTGCCTGCCGACGAGTCAATGGTCCCTACTTTGCCCGGACTGAGATTCGACTTCGCCTTCAAAATAATGTTCACCGGCACAACCATTCCCGGGTCGCTTCGTCGCCGTGCGGGAGCGACTATATCTATCGTCTCGACCACGATTTCGAAGTCCTTTCCGGCATCTATGTTCAAAGTGTACGACCCGCCTGTCAGTCTTCTGAATGAGAATGCTCCGGTGTCGTCTGACAATTGATACTGTTCGGCGCCGCCTGTCGAACTGCGCAGCTTCACCTGCGCGCGTCGGTCGAGCCGGCGCCCGCTTGGAAGAAAAATCCTCCCCTGAATAACATTGGTGCCACCGGTTCCGCGGTCGCCAGGATCTGTGTCGATGCCCCCCATTTGCGCTCGCGCAGACCCGCTGACGAACGCAGTCAGGAGCATCAGGCGTAGCGCGAAAACAAGAAGGGACTCGGCTGAATGTTGATGAAGCGAACGAAGCAGCAAGGGAGACATGTTAAACCTCCTTGTGCGATTAATCGGAACGGTGACCAGCGAAGTGGGTAGGGTTAAAACCCGGGCTGATTGTACCACGAAACACTTCGCGAAAAACGGCTGCGCGCGGGTTTTCTTGAAACCTGCTAGTCGGGCAAGCGTTGATACCAGACAATGTGATCACCATCATTCGGTTTGTCTGAATAGACAACGGTCTCGTAGCCCACCGAGCGCATTCGATGGCCGGGCAATTCGAGCAGAGCGTTGTTAGATAGCAGGAAGCCGTCCGGCCTCAGCATCCTCTGTGTGTTCGCCAGCGCCAGGCTCTGCTCGAACACGTCGTAGTAAACCAGAATGTTCGTTGCAATGACCAGGTCGAACTGATCGCCCGCCGATAGCTCCAGCCGTTGAAGCACGATGTTGAGATCTTCCGGTACTACGGTTGAAACAGTAGTTGGACGAATGCGGACCGCGCGAACCTTCACGTCGCCCGCGCCTGCCGGCACGGCCGCCGGAGTCACGGGAACGCCGATGTACTCGCCAAACTGCTTCCAGTAGCTGACGGTTTCCGGCACCCACCGGCCACTCAGATCGCGGGGCAGCTGGACGACGTAACCTGTGCCACTGTGGGCACGCGCCCGCGCGCGCCGCAGGTGATCATTGACTCGCGAACTCAGATCCAGCGTTGTGACCCTTAGATCGGCGCCGCGAGCCAGACCCAGCCGCAACAAGGTGTCTATTGTTGCAAACGGCTGGATCGTCTGCTGTGGATAGAAGTCGTAGCCGTCCTGTTTGTCTGTGAAGTCGAGGCCTGGGCCAATGATGGCGACACGCCGCACACTACCCGGCGCCAGCAATCGTTGATCTCTGATTGACCTGAGCGCTCGCTCGATTGCGAAACCGGGCCGCAGCGACGTGTCAGAGGAAAGACCTCGGTTGCTGAAGAGTTTGGAACGCTCGGCGAATTCTGACGAGGGATCGCCGAGCAGCCGCGCCGACTCGAGCACTTTGGCATAGCCTGCTTGTTCATTCATCACGCGAGCAAGGCTCGCGAGGATATAGTCCTTCACCTTTTGGCGTCCCGTCACGGTCTTGAGATCATAACCTTTGCTTTCCGCGACCTGGCGCGTGAATAAGAGCCTTTCGTTAGCACCGGGCTGGGACGTGGCTTGAACCAGGTCGTCGGCGCGAGCCTTGATCGAATCGACGAAGGCCGCGACCTCGGCAGTCGGGGCGAGCATTGATTCGGAGTACTTACCGCTAAACTTCGCCAGGGCGGCCAACGTGATCCGAGGCTTGTGTGTGAAAGAGGTGCCGAACAGCAGGAAGTTCACAAGTGAGTCTTCGTCGCCCTGGACGAGTCGCGCGCGAATCTCCGCATCACGGCGGACAACCCAGGTTGCCCAGATGGACGGCAAATCCTCCGGACTTGCCCCGTGCAACTCCGCAGGCAGCAGTTCGCTCAAGGCCTCGAGTACAGGACGAGCCTCTTCGTAGGTTGTATACCTGTCCTTGCTTTTGGATGATTGAGCGTAGAACGCAGTTAGCGTCAACCCGACCAGTATCAGTCCGGTGAGCGTCGATGACAGAGCCCGATTGCGATTAGGTTTCATTCGGAAACGTCACTCGAAATCATTCAATCCGGCCGGACCAGCAGAGGGGCACCAGCTACTGAAACATCTTCGGATCAATGGTAATGTTGTGCCGATACTCGTTGATGGTTGTGGTAATCGTGCCGACATTCCTTTGCTTCAGAATCGGGGCGGTGGCGACCATCTCGAGTTTGAACGGCAGCTTCAACCCATCCACCTCTCTGAAGTCCGAAGTCTCGACGTAAAAGTCTATCGTGGATTCCTCGTCCTTTGAACTGACGGCATTGGTGAATGCGCCCATATCTTTAGTGATACGAACGCTCCCGTACTCGGTGCGGATCCACATGAAGGTCTCGCTGTCGAAGTAGAGGCGCACGGGCTGACCTTTGCCTTGTTTCACATCTACGGCGTAGGCGGGCCGATTCCTTACTTTCTTTGTTCCCTTCGCTTCAAACTTGACGTCGGCCGATTCTCCGGCGGCTAGCGCATTGTAAAGCGAAATGCTGTTGAACATGGTGCCGGTAGCCAGCATCTCTTCGTACTTGTGCATCACTACGCCGGCGGCCCGCGAGATCGTCGGTCGGAAGATCGCCTTCACGCCGTCATAGCTGAGTTGCCAGTTGAAGCCTTCGAATTGATAGATCGCCGAGATGCGATTGGGAGCTTCGGACATTATGGCGACAGGCACGGCGGCGTCGCTGTCTTTCTTTGCAATGCCGATAGCCACGCGAGACTTGATCTTGGCGAGGGTTGCCGTTCCTCCGGCCGCCTCTATGTGCTTGTTAATAATCTCAACCCCGGTCATCTGCGGCTTCTCATCAGCCGCAAGCAAGACCATCCCTATCGTCAGCAGCGTAAGAGAAGCGAAAAGAAACATACCTCGCTTCATATACATCTCCTTGTGCGACTATTGTTGTTGGAGGATGTGAGCCTATCATGCCGGGCTTACTCAATCAATGAAGTCATCCATCCCCGGTTGTGAAGAAAAAGGGGGAGCCAGCTGGCTCCCCCTAGGTTAGCCTTAATTCTCGGGTGAAAACTAGAAGATGATCTTCCCCGCAATTTGGACGTTGCGCCGCCCGGCGAAAGAGGCCGGCACGTATCCGGTGTTCACTTCCGCCTCTGGGTAAGAGACGAACAGATTTGCGTGGTTGAAGACGTTGTACGCTTCGAAGCGGAACTGCAACGAGGTACGCTCAGTCAACTTGAAGTTCTTGTACAACCCCGAATCGATGTTCCAGACCCCGGGCGCACGGAACTGGTCACGCTTGGACATGTCGCTCGGGAACGGCGGGAATTCCGCCAGTCCGATTTTGTCGACAAATGAGCCGGGATGCAGTCCGCTCAGATCGATGTAGTTGTAGCGGTTGGGTGAGTCGACTGTTGCCGAATTGTGCTTGACCGATCCGTCGAACTTCACGGGCCCATCGAGTATCGCCCGGCTGCAGACGCTGAAAGCGTTTGTGCAATCGGCTACGCTGAACGGGACACCGCTCCTCAGGTTGATAATGCCCGTAAGCTCCCAGCCGTTTACCAGGTGGTTGAAGAAGCCCTTGGCACTGGTGACGTGAGGTACGTTCCACGTGAAGCTGCTGGAGAACCTGTGCCGCACGTCGAACTCCGAGTTTCCATAATCGAGATCAGGATTGAACGGATCGAGATAACCAAGGCCGAATGCGCCGTTCTGCCCCTCGGCGAAGGTATTGCTGATGTTGTCCTTCGTCTTGGAGTAGGTGTACCGGGCAGTCATGCGGATACCCTTGTTGTGCAGGTTGGTGCTGTCGATCGCGAGCACCATCGCATTATAGTTCGACCGTCCATCGCTGCCCCGGAAGTTTATGCTGCTTGCTCCTGAGGTGTTTAGACGACCGAACGTGTTAGCATCGCCCATATAAACAGAGCCCGTGCCGGGACGGTTGATATTGGCGATGGAGTAGAGATTCCTGCCCGCCGATCCTGTGTACTCGGCAGAAACGATCGTGTTCTCCATGAGCTGTCGCTGTATTGCGCCGCTCCAGAAGTGAGCGTAGGCGTTGACAATGTTGGGATCGACGGCGCGCAGGCTGGGAGCGGGAAACGACTTGGTTACTCCACTGCCGCCCAGAGGGCCGAAGTTGTTAAGGGTGATGGGCAGAGTCGGGACATCAACACCGGCTCGTAGCGCCACCGTCGCGTAGTTCGGCGGATTCTGAATTACGTTGAATGTGACGTTGCCGAAGTTCCGCTCGTACGCCATACCGTAGCCTCCTCGCAGGCTCGTCTTGCCATTGCCGAACACATCCCACGCAAATCCGAGTCGCGGAGCAAAGTTGTTCTTGTCCACCGCCCAGAGTTTCCCAATCGGGCTGCTCTTGGCCAGCTGGATACTACCGTTGCGGACGCGCTCTTGCTTGGTAGCGCCATCGCCGAAGTAGAAGTTCGAATCAAGATTCTGATTCGCATTGTGTTGAGTGCCGTAGAACTCGTAACGGACGCCAAGATTCAGCGTAAATCTTGGTTTTACTTTCCACGAATCGTTGAAGTAACTGGCCCACTCGTGGTAGCGGTTACTGCGGCTGAAGTTGGGCGAGGTCAACGGCGTCTGCAGTGTGCACTCCGGCGTAACTATCCTGGCGCCGGTTGCGCGGCTTACGGAGCACGGGAACTTGCCCTGTGGGAAAACCGCCACCGTGAAGTTGAACAAATTCCCGGCTACGAGGTTGCCGAGCGCATTCGGCGAGCTTGACCCCAGCGCCGCGTCCGCATACTCATAGGCGCCGAAAGTACGGTTATCACGAATGTGAACGTACTGGCCGCCAAAGCGAAGCTGGTGGCTGCCGTGAGTCCAGTTCATGTCCTGAAATGCCTGAAGGAAGTTCTGCGGACCGCCGAACGGAATGCCGTTACCCGGAGAATCCGACAGGTAGCCCGGGTATCGGATCGTGAAGCCGTTGATCTGCCCAACGAAAGAGTCGTTGGTGTACAGCGTTGGAACGAGTGGCTGGTCGCCAAGTGGCTGCAACTGGTTCAAGCGATTGAAAACTATCTTTGACTGGGAAACCAGGTTGGAGGAGAACGAGTGGGTGACCGAGGTGAGGTAGTTCTGGTTCTTAGCGTTGAACCCGGTGTTGAACCCCTGATACGGGCTGAAGCTGACTGCGCCCGACGGATTGTCTCCTTGCTCGTATACCCCACGTATGTAGATCTGGGTCTTGTCGCTCCAGTTGTAGTCGATTCGCCCCACGGTTTGCACATCGTTACCCGGGGCGCCGCCGCCCAGGTCGGTCGCGCGGTTAACTCTAACTTGTCCAAACGCGGGCAGGTTGTTTGACAGAGCGCCGAACGCACCGAAATTCGAAGTTGCGCCGAGGGCGGTTTTCACCTGGCCGACATTGTAAACCGTCCCATTGATCGGATTGGCAAGCTGGAAGTTGTTGAAGTAAGTCTTCGTATTCGCGTTCGACGCCGCGATCAGCTCCGGAGTCGGAACGAGGCTGATTACTTCCCCGGTGCTGCGAATGCGCGTCCATTCAGTGCTGCTGAAGAAGAATAGCTTCTCCTTGATTACTCGGCCCCCAACGGAGTATCCGAACTGGTTGCGCGTGAAAACGCCCTTTGGAACGCCGTTGGCGTTGTTGTCAAAACCGTTGGATGCAAGAGCCGATACGCGATTGAACTCATAGAGCGAGCCGTGGAAGTAATTCGACCCCGCTCTGGTCGCCACGTTGACGATGCCCCCCGAAGCGCGGCCGTATTCCGCCGAGAAGTTGCTGGTGATGACCTGAAACTCCTGAACTGAATCCAGCGGAACGCTCTGCCCAACCGTAGCCGTAAAGGCGTCAACGTTCTCTCCGCCATCCAGCAATATGTTGGTG
>DASYSA010000287.1:0-5861 GCA_036003885.1 Blastocatellia bacterium
AGAGATGTAGCGTACTTCAGTCTTGGCGGCCAAGTTGTTGAGCGACCGAAACGGGATCTTTACTGAGAACGCATCGACATTCGTGTATCCCTTGGTTACCAGGCCACCCAGGACGCGAAGCGAGGAGACAAGAGACGACGACGGCGCCGCCTCCGTCTGAACGATGACGGAGACCAGAGACCCGGCAAGCTGAGTGGATTTTGCAGCCTCTGCCAGTTGCTGCTGAAGGTCAATCGACAGCTTGGATAACAGCTTCCGCGTGACAACAGGAGAAGTCTTGGAGCCTGATTGCGCCTCAACCGGTGACTGAAACGGGTAGCTTACAAAGCATCCGACTACCGGAAGGACCACCAGAAAGACAGCTATTAGCATTCTAACTGCGACGTTAAGCCTGTTTATTTTCATGTTTGTTCCACTACTCAGTTCGTTCATCGAAACGACTGATTAATCCCTATCCCTTGCGATCGCTCCACTCAGGCAATGCGTTCCAAGAGGAAATCACTCTCGGAAGTGCTAATCCTTCGGCGCTATGTATTCAAGCGGCGTGCCCCAGCTGTATAACAAACCCCTTCTCCTTGTCTGTCGATGACATTCGAGTAAACCCCGACGTCCGGTTAGTTCTTTTAGTCTCGACAGTTGGCGGTGAATTAGATACGGGAGAGTACGGTTCCTGACTGCCACAAAATCAGTTCACTATGATCATTCGGAGGCGCTGGTTGCGGCGCGTTGACCGCTAATGCGTCGGTCATTCTAACTGAAGTCGCGCACTGCTTATGTCAGATTGAGAATCTTGACCGATCAGGTTGAAGCTTCTTTTACGTCAAGGCTCCCGGTGATATGATGACTCGGCCTTCACAACTCAATCAATCCGGAGAGAACTAATGAGCGAAGAGTACATCCTCGCACTCGATCAAGGCACAACGAGCTCCCGCGCAGTCCTTTTCAACCAGGCGGGAAGTCCGGTCGCGATGGCCCAGCAGGAGTTCGAACAACTCTATCCTCAACCGGGTTGGGTTGAGCACCGGCCCGAAGAGATATGGTCGTCTCAACTGAGTGCAGCCCGGCAGGTGTTGAGTGAGGCCGCATTGAAACCAGATCAAGTGGCCGCAGTCGGCATAACAAATCAACGCGAGACTACAGTTGTCTGGGACCGCAAGACCGGCGAACCAATTCATAACGCCATCGTTTGGCAGTGCCGACGGACGGCAGAAGAGTGCGACCGAATGCGGCGCGACGGGCTGGCTCAGTTGTTTCAAAAGCGCACGGGTCTGGTGTTGGACGCGTACTTCTCGGGCACAAAGCTCCGGTGGTTGCTCGACAGGGTCGACGGAGCCCGCGAGCTGGCTGCCCGCGGTCGTCTTGCTTTCGGGACGGTAGACTCCTGGCTCATGTGGAAACTCACGGGCGGCCGGATTCATGCGACTGACCCGTCGAACGCCAGCCGCACACTCATGTTCAACATCGAGCGCGGAGAATGGGATGACGAATTGCTCGAAGCGCTCGACGTGCCCCGTGAGGTCCTCCCTCACGTAGCTCCATCGAGCGGATTGATCGGCGAAACGGACTCGGAGCTGTTCGGACGCCCAATCCCGATTGCAGGGATCGCGGGCGATCAGCAGGCAGCATTATTCGGACAGGTTTGCACCGTGCCCGGCATGTCGAAGAACACATACGGCACTGGCTGCTTCATGTTGCTCAACACCGGCGAGCAGGCCGTAGCGTCGAAGAACAATCTGCTCACGACCGTTGCGTGGAGAATCGCGGACGAGCCAACGGAATATGCCCTTGAAGGCAGCGTCTTCATCGCGGGAGCGGCGATTCAGTGGCTGCGCGATGGGCTCAAGATCATTGCGTCGGCTGAAGAGACTCAGGAGATGGCCTTGAGTATTGCGGACAACGGCGGCGTCTATCTTGTGCCCGCCTTTGTTGGGCTGGGGGTGCCGCACTGGGACCCATATGCGCGCGGAACGATAGTTGGCCTGACGCGGGGATCCGGGCGCGAGCATATTGTCCGCGCCGCACTCGAATCAATCGCCTATCAGACTCGCGACGTTCTTACTGGAATGCAGGACGACTCAGGAATAGAGTTGAAGGAGCTTCGCGTTGACGGGGGCGCGGCACAAAATGATTTCCTGATGCAGTTCCAGGCGGACATGCTGGGTATTCCGGTGGTCCGCCCGGCGAACACTGAGACCACCGCGGCCGGTGCAGCTTACTTTGCCGGGCTCGCAGTGGGCTTCTGGAAGAGCCTTGCCGAGATCGGCGAGATGTGGCAGCGCGAGCGCACTTTTGAGCCCCGGATGCCTGCGTCACAACGCGAAGAGCTCGCAGCAGGCTGGACCCGGGCAGTGGAGCGCGCGAAAGGATGGATCGTTCCGTAAGCGATCCAGAAGATCGTCTCGCAGGAGACCGGGACATGCAGCCTATGGTGTGATTCGGGGATGGCTCGCGAGGAGACAGGAACACTCATCTCAACTCCCTGTGGCCATTTGACGCTCGACTTCACTGTGCGTTTTCGTTTGCGAGGAACGGTCGATGCAATGTCCGAGTTGTAGGGCAGAGAATCGCGAGGGTTCGAACTTCTGTCGCTACTGCGCTGTCTCGCTCGTCGATACGCAATCAGATCCGCCATCCGGATATATCCCCTCGGTGCCCCCACCCAATGCGGAGGCCTACCGCGAGCACCAGCCTTTCTTCAGTCACGAAGCCCCACCGTCGCCCCCTGCCCGGCGGGTCGTCGCCCCAAGGTTGTGCCCACGGTGCAGTTCTTCCGGCATACTCAAAGGCACGACACCTGGGTGGGCGATCGCGCTCGCAATCGTTACTTTCCCAATCTTCTGCTTCTTCTCGCTGTTCTTTCTGCTGATAAAAGGGCCGAGTCGCTGCATGCGATGCGGAGTCGAGTTCAAGTAAGCTAAGGGGTGACTGGTGACTCACCTTTTGATCATTTATCAGACCTCAAACTCTCCGCCCACAGTCCCGGACCGAATGTTCTGGTTCGCCCCACTTTCCTCAAGGAGTACCTGCGGCGCTTCTCCTCTCGGTGGAGTCCGGCTTCGCCCTACCACCGAGCAAAGGGCTTCATCTGCAATGCTTCGAGTGCGCGGCGACGTTTGCTTGCTCTGGTACGGCATGTGCTCTACCTGTTGAGGACGAAAAAGCCGGCAACTGGGCAAGGAGTAAAGGGCATGAGTACAGGCAGAGAGAGAAGAAGAGAGGATCGCATTCCATACATTTTGGAAGTGAAATGTGACGACTTCGGTCCCGGAGCGCTGCGAATCAGCGACCTGAGTAGAACAGGGGCCTTCATCGACACGTTACTCTCGGTTCGAATCGGCTCAATAATACAGCTCGGTTTCCAACTCCATGAACTTGAGATCAACGTTTTGGCCGAGGTGCGTCATTGCGTAACCTACATTGGCATCGGGGTCCAGTTTTTGAACCTCAGCGCGGACGAACAATACTTCCTGTCATTCGTCCTCGCGCAGCAGTCGATGCAGCAGGAAAGGTTGAGCCAGACCCAACACACCGGGTACGCCACACAAAACCAATTGAGACAATTCTGAGGACGCGCCACTCAGCAAGAAAGCCAGCCCCCAAAGGGACTGGCTCATTGCAAACCGCTCAGCAATTACTGAGCGCCGGACGATTGCGTTAGTCGTCTACTGCTTGCTGGCAGCAGCAGAGGCGCCCCCGGCGGGAGCTCCATTGCTCTTGAACTTGTCGATCAGCTTCTGCATGCCGTCTGCGTCGTTGGGATGTCGATAGTTGTACATTGTTGTCAACGCCGCGAGAACCTGGTCTCGCGTGCTCTTCCAAGGATCTTGACCGGCAGTCAATGCCATGAATCGTGCCAGGTTCTCGATCACCATATCCGCGTTGGTGTTAACTTCGTCGAGAGCAGCTTTAACCTCGGGTTTCAGTTCGGCGGCGTCGCGATCGGCTTGTGGAAACGCCTGGTACTTCGCAGCAGCAGTCCCATACTTCTCCTGATAGATAGATCCCATATTAAGGAAGTAAATAGGACTTGATGGATCAAGAGTTGCCGCTTTCTTGTAGTTCTCCAGAGCTTTATCGGTCTCCTTATTCTTTGCCGCGACCAGACCCACGCTCTGATACAGCATCCCGAGAATCGGACCCTGTTTCCAGTTCTCCTTCGGCACCACGGCCGGCACTTTGCCGCCTTCAATCAACTTGATGGCCCTCTGACTGAATTCAGCAGCCTCGGCCCCGTGTGAGTAATTCGGAGGCGAAGCGGACAATTCATTCGTGCGGATGTTCAGCGCCATCAGATAAAGGTAGTCCAGATTATCCGGCTCGGCTGCGAGTGCTTCTTTGCCGATTCGTATCATATCATCCGTCTTCTTTGCGGTGATCGCCTCATTGAACAGGTGCGGTCGGAGCCAACCCTTCAAGTAGCCGGCGTATTTACCTGTCGGAAACTTTTCCAGGTATGCCTTTGCGAAGCCCACTGCCTTCGGGATGTCCTTGGCCTTGTTGGCTTCAAAAAAGGCACTATAGACCTCACCCTCTTCCTTCGCAGCATCCTGCGCCACGCCGGCAACAGCCAGCAGGTTGACGCGCGCTGAAACAACGGACACGAGTAGCGCGAGCATTGATACGAGCATCGCCATTAGCATCGCTGATCTCTTCATCGAATAGTTACTCCTTCTGTATAATTCTTTTGCTGCGAGCGTGCTCGTAAAAGTGGCCCCACTAGTGCACGCATCTTCTCAACCTGTTCTTGTGAGATCGTCGCAACTCTGGGATGCAATTAGTGCAGTCGGAGCTGCCGACTATCTACCAGGGGAAACGTCCATTGCGATCGTCGCACGGCCTTTCTTACCTGTCAAGTAAAGCCTTCGGTCCACGCAACGGGGCTACATAATTCCAAAAAGCGAAAACAGAGTCAAGCCAAATCGGGAACTGCCGCTCCGGCTGCGGAGGAACCTCTATCGATGGTCACGCTGCCGTCGTGCCTACCTGAGACACCTTATTGAACGCGCTTCAGGAGCAGAGCCATATGGTAGTCACAATTATGTGCGGTCGAACGAAGAAGCCGCTCCCTGGTGCCACCTGTTGACCCTTCGCATCTTTTATTACCAACAAGACAACTGAGCGGATAGTCAGCCGAAAGATCTCCTGAGGAGACATTGGGTGTCGTGGGGAGTAATCTGGAGCCGGCCCGTCACCTGGGCGCCTCCTTTCTATGGTTGCGGCGTTTGGAATACCAGGTTCATTCCCGGCCGATTAGCTCGCGAAGCCCCTCCACATTATTCGGATGTCGATAGTTATACATTGTCGTCAACGCCGCGAGAACCTGGTCTCGCGTGCTCTTCCACGGATCGCTACCGGCAGTCAATGCCATGAATCGTGCCAGGTTCTCGATCACCATATCCGCGTTGGCGTTAACTTCGTCGAGAGCAGCCTTGACCTCGGGTTTCAGTTCTGCGGCGTCGCGATCGGCTTGTGGAAACGCCTGGTACTTCGCAGCAGCAGTCCCATACTTCTCCTGATAGATAGATCCCATATGAAGAAAGTATATAGGACTGGTTGGATCAAGAGTTGCCGCTTTTTTGTAGAGATCGAGAGCTTTATCGGTCTCCTTATTCTTTACCGCGACGAGACCCATGCTCTGATACAGCATCCCCAGGATCGGACCCTGTTTCCAGTTCTCCTTAGCCAGCACCGCCGGTACTTTGCCGCCTTCGATCAACTTGATGGCCCTCTGACTGAACTCAGCAGCCTCGGCCCCATGTGAGTAATTCGGAGGCGAAGCGGACAATTCATTAGTGCGGATGTTCAGCGCCATCAGATAAAGGTAGTCCAGATTATCCGGCTCGGCTGTGAGTGCTTCTTTG
>DASYSA010000288.1:0-11253 GCA_036003885.1 Blastocatellia bacterium
GAATTGCGAATTGCGAATTGCGAATTTGTAGCTGCGGAGTCAGTCGATGGGGCTAAATGTTCGATCTCCAGGTCCGCCTCTGCATCACGCTTGTCTGGCCTCAAGATTGACCTCTCCCCAATTCGCAATTCGAATTTCGAAATTCGCAATTCCTACTCATATCTCAATCCCTCTACGGGGTCGAGCCGCGAGGCGCTCCAGGAGGGATACAACGTCGAAAGGAAGCTGATCGCGATTGTTATGGCGGCCACGGCCAGAATGTCGGTCGGGTGTGAGTGAAATGGGAGATAATCCAGCGCGTATGCTCCCGCCGGGAGCTTAATCAACTGGCGGCCCTGTGCGAAGGAGCAGAAGCCTCCCCCTATCGCGATGCCGGCAATCATTCCGATCACGCCAATCACCAATCCCTGTATCATGAACACATACATAATGCTGCGGCTGGTCGCCCCCATCGATTTCAAGATCGCGATGTCACGCTGCTTCTCCATCACGATCATGACCAGGATCGTAATGATGTTGAGCGCGGCAATGCCTATGACTATCATCAGGGCGCCGCCGGAGAAGAACTTCTCATAGCTCAACGCGGTGTAGATCGGCGCGTTGAGCTCTTGCCAGTCTTGCACGGCAAAGCCCTCCCCAGCTGCTGCGAGCACATCGCGTCCTATCTGTTTGACGCGATCGATATCGTCGACCTTCATTTGAATGACTTCGGCCACGTCTTTGGCGCCCGAGAGCCGCTGCGCCGCTTCGAGCGAGATATATGCCCACGTTGCATCGTAATCCCGAAGGCCTGACTTGAAGATGCCGGCGACCAGGAAGTCCTTATAGTTCGGAGACATTCCAAGAGGTGTCAGATGCCCTTTGGGTGAGATGATCGTGGCCACGTCGCCGATCTGAAGGCCGAGAGTCTGAGCCAGTTCACTTCCCAGTATGATGCGATCAATTTTGATGCCGCTCTCCGGATCAATCTCCGGCTCGGCCAGCGAGCGCGGCTCTCCCTGGACGGTGAATTGCAGAATCTCGCTGGTGTCGCCAGGGACGCTCAAGTCGGCCCCCTTCAGTATCGCTCCGTCCGTATCCGCCTTACCCTGTATCAGGACCCGATTATAGAGAGTGGCTGAGGGCGAATGGACGTGTGGCAGTTTTTCGAGGCGTTCTATCAACTCCCGATAGTTCTCTATCGGCCGGCCATCAGCTCGCATCAGGTTCAAGTGAGCGGTGCCCGACAGTATCTTGGTTTGGAACTCCTCGCGAAATCCCGTCATCATCGCCAGGACGACCACAAGTGAAGCAACCCCGGCTGCGACCGCACCGATAGCAATCAAGGTGATGATGGAAATCACTACCTGCTTGCGCTTGGCTTTGAGGTAGCGCAGTGCGATGAAGAGTTCGTAAGGCATCGTCGTTTCTCTGCGCAACCTCTTCGCTCGTTGCATCTGTGATGAACGGCGTTGAACGAGAGGGAGGAGCGGAACGCGTGGAGAACGTGAGAGCGTGTCCCTTCTGCCGCTTTTCCGGTCAGCCCTTCGGAGTCTCGGTACGCATGTGAGGGAAGAGAATAACGTCGCGTATCGACTTCTGATCGGTCAGGATCATGACCAGGCGATCGATGCCGATGCCTTCGCCGGCCGCCGGCGGCATACCATACCGCAACGCTCGTATGTAGTCTTCGTCGATCAACATTGCCTCGTCGTCGCCGTGTTCGCGCAGTCCCATCTGGGCTTCGAACCTCTGTCTCTGGTCAGCCGGGTCGTTGATTTCGCAGAATGCGTTCGCTATTTCCATTCCGGCGATATACAGCTCGAAGCGGTCTACAAATGCATGGTCGCGCTCGCTCTGCTTCGACAGCGGCGACAGCTCCGTAGGAAACTCGGTGATGAAAGTGGGATTGACCAGCCTGGGCTCCGCAATGTGCTCGAACAACTCGCCAAGCAGATACCCGTAGCTCGATTCCGGTCCGACCTTGGGTCCGGACTTGATTGCGCCAGCGAGTGACGCTGATTGAAACTTCCCGATTAACTCCAACAGCCCTTCACGCGCCGACAACTTGATGAGGGTAGGCCTGTCGTTCTCGTCGGGCCAGTATTCAATTATTGCTTCGCGCATCGTCAGCCGCTTCCAGGGGCGAGTGAAGTCTATCTGGAGTTCGCCGAACGGAACTACTGGACTGACGCAAACCCTGTCTACCAGACTCGATATCAGCGACTCCGTCAGAACGATCAAGTCTTCATAGTCCGAATAGGCCTCGTACCACTCGAGCATTGTGAATTCGGGATTATGCCTGGTGGATAGTCCCTCGTTGCGAAAATTTCGATTGATCTCGTATACCTTCTCGAATCCGCCCACGATCAGCCGCTTCAGGTAAAGCTCGGGAGCAATCCGGGCATACAGATCCATGTCGAGAGCATTGTGATGAGTAATAAAGGGGCGTGCTGCAGCTCCACTGGGCAGGGGCGTCAGCATCGGCGTTTCGACTTCAACATAGCCCCGATCATCGAAGTAGGAGCGGATCAGGCGAATGATCTCGGCCCGCTTCTCGAACACGCGCCGGACGTCGCTGTTGGCGATCAGGTCGGCGTAGCGTTGCCGGTACCGAGTCTCGATGTCCTGGAGGCCGTAGTACTTATCGGGAGGAGGCAGCAGGGCCTTCGACAGGAACGTCAGCGACTTTGCGTGAATCGACAGTTCGTTCGTGCGAGTGCGGAAGACCGTCCCCTCGGCTCCTATGGTATCGCCGAGGTCGAGCAGCTTGAACAACGCCCAGGTACGCTCATCGACTTCGTTTGACTTCAAGTATACCTGCACGATCTCTCTGCCGTCGGTGAATCGAATGAAAGCAGCCTTACCCATCTTGTTTATCGCGTGGATCCGTCCCGCAACTCGGACTTGAAGGGCCATGGCTTCCAACTCGTCTCCGGTCTTTGAACTGAACTGTTCGACTATTTGGATGATGCTATGGGTGCGCTCGAACTTATGTGGGTAAGGATCGAAACCCAGTTGGACGATCTGTTCAAGCGAGCGCGCCCGCTCTCGCATTTGGTCGTTTGGGTCGGGCGCAGCCTTTTCCTCGTCTGCCATTGATCTCTCCGGTGCCTCGTTTGACAGTTACGAAGTTATAGGAATGCGATGGAAAGTGTCAACGCAGGCTATTGTCATTAGCCATTAGTCATTAGTTCGTTGTCAGTGGGCGCTGGTCAAGCGCTTAACTGTGGTGGTCACGATACGCAGATCCTTCGATTCTCAGGGAGGACGCTTGTGGGCCGAGAACGATCTGACAGCTGACAAGTGACCAATGACAAGTGACCAATGACAAGTGACCACTCCTGTTGCTACGCCTGCCGTACGCTGGTAGTATCCAAGTGAACTGTCGATCGTGTGACCTCGATTCAAGTAAGTGGAATGCCAGCCGCCTTCAACCTGGGATAACAGAACAAGAAGAGGACAACCTGGCGTTCCTTCCGGGTATCCAATCAGGTCGACGGGCAGTCGAGCAAGGGGAACGTCAACATGAAATTGCCGTATGGAGTTTCCAGCCGAGCGGGTTCGCTTATATTTGCCGCGATCCTGCTGACCGGTTCTGTTCTCGCACAGGCGCCCGGTGCAAAGGACTCAGCCTCCAAGCCGCTAAAAGAAAGAGATAATCCCTTGATGATCGGCAAGCGAGATATCAACAAGGGTAGCCTCAACTTCTACTCGCTCGACAGAGAAATCAGGCTCGGCCAGGAACTGGCCGCCGAGGTTGACCGGGAGTCAAAGTTCGTGACCGATCCCGTCGTCACCGAATATGTGAATCGCGTCGGACAGAATGTCATACTTCGCTCGGATGCGAAGATACCGTTTACGATCAAGGTTATAGACTCGCCGGATGTGAATGCGTTCGCATTGCCCGGCGGACATCTATATGTCAACAGCGGGCTTGTTCTGGCTGCTGACACTGAAGCCGAGTTGGCAGGCGTTATCGCACACGAGATTTCCCATGTCACCGCGCGTCACGGCGTTGAGCAGGCATCGAAGGGCCGGTTGCTCCAATACCTCTCGATCCCGCTAATATTCGTGGGAGGACCGGTTGGGGCGCTGGTTCAGAACGCCGCGAACGTACTGGTGCCTTTGAGCTACTTGAAATTCAGCCGCGGCGCTGAAGAAGAGGCTGACAGGCTCGGGCTTCAATACATGTGGAATGCCGGATATGACCCAACCTCAATGCTGAGCTTCTTTGAGAAGCTCAAGGCTCATGAGGGGAAGGACCCAGGCAAGCTCGCCAAGCTGTTCAGCACCCATCCCGCGACGGGCAAACGCATAACGAATGCCCGAGCGCTCCTGGCCCGCTTTCCGGAGCGAGGCGAGTACACAGTATCGACTTCTGAGTTCAACGAAGCGAAAGACAGGTTGCTTGCGCTAACCCATCAACAGAAGATCGGCCCGGGCGATGGCGGTCCCCCGACACTGAAGCGCAAACCAGGAACTACGGGGGATGGCAGCGACAACGGCTCGAACAAAGAACCGCCGACCTTGAAGCGCAATCCGCCGCCCGTTAACTGAATCCGCTTGAATGAAACACGTCAGGTGCGGCGCGAACCAACCCATGGTGCGCGGCCTCTTCATTTGTGCGCCGGTGCGCAAGACTTAACAAAGGAGCGGATCTCCTCCAGGTAAGCCTTGCCGCCCACCATCCAGGTGCTGTTGTGAGGCGCTCCCGGCACTTCGTAGAACCGTTTCGGTTCGGCCGCAGCATCGTAAAGGCGCCGGCCCATCTCAAAGGGGACCAGTTCATCGGCGGGGCTGTGAATGAAAAGCTTGGGACACGAGACCCAGCCGACCTTGTTTATCGAGTCCATCTTTGTTCGCAAGAGCATTCCAGGGAAGAGTGGAATCACCGAGCCGGCCATGTCGGGTATAGAAGTGAAGCTCGACTGCACAATGAGCCCCGCCGGTTGAACTTTTGTCGCAAGGTCGATGGCCGGGCCGCCTCCCAGCGATTTCCCGAGGATGATTATGTTCTCAGTCCGGACCCCTCGTTCGGTTGAGAGGTAGTCCCACGCGGCTCTGGCATCCGCGTAAAGACCTCGCTCAGTCGGAGATCCCTCGCTCTTTCCATATCCGCGATAGTCGATGATGAGAATCTTCATCGGCACCTGCATCAGCGTTCGAATCATGTCGTAGCGATCAGTTATGTTACCCGCGTTGCCATGAAACCATAGCAAAACCATCTCCGCTGAGACGGGAGTCAGTTCGTGGCCGCTCTTCTTTTGCGGAATGCAATACCAGCCGTGGAGCTTCAGACCGTCGCCAGTGATGAAATAACAGTCTTCGATCACAGGAACGATTTGACCTTCCCGGGCGGGCGGGTTGCTCACGTCCCATTCGCCTTCAGGGTATTTCACGGGATAGTAGATGAATCTGTCTTCGAACATGGTTACGACTATCACCAGGCCCGCGCAGAACATCATTGACATTCGCGCAAGGCGCCATCCGATTCTTCGATTGCCCCAAAGGTTTTTCAGGAGCCGCTGCACAAAGAAGTTAACGTGGAGCGGCCTGATAAGATCAAGTTTCTTTCGGAAGATCAAAAGCATCCCCACGGAAGTTCCGCAGGGCATCACAATCCATCCCAGTTCCCCACAATCGGCTTATCGCCCGGCGCACCAAACGTGAACTGTATATCCGGCGGGCCCAGCGTGTTGCTGTTGCGCAAGAAGAAGAAGTTCCCCGTCGGCCTGAACAGCCCTATCGTAGTCGTTCCACTTCCATCCCAATCCCCCACGATCGGCATGTCCCCGGGCGCTCCGAACGTCAATATCACATCGGGTGGCCCCTGCGTGTTGCTGTTCCTCAAGAAGAAGAAATTCCCGCTCGGCCTGAACAGTCCTATGGTCATCGTCCCATTTCCGTCCCAGTCTCCTGCGATCGGCACGTCTCCCGGCGCCCCGAAAGTTATCTGAATATCCGGCACGCCAAAAGTGTTGCTGTTTCGCATGAAGAAAGTAGATGTGCCTGGCCGATACACTCCGATCGTCCAACTTCCATCCCCATCCCAGTCTCCCGCGATAGGAACATCTCCTCCGGGCCCATCCCCAAATGTCAACGCAATATCCGGGGGCCCTTGCGTGTTGCTGTTGCGCAGGAAGAACGTCGAGGTACTTGGCCGGTACAGTCCTATCGTCACAGTGCCGTTCCCGTCCCAGTCGCCGACGATTGGGAGATCTCCGGGTGCGCCAAACCCAACCGTGATGTCAGGCGGCGCCAGCGAGTTGTTGTTTCGCAAGAAGAAGGAGTTACTGCTCGGCCTGAAGAGTCCTATTGTGTCGGTCCCGCCTCCGCTTTGCCCGACGGTGAAGGTACTTCCCGCTATAGTCATTGTTCCAGTCCTGCTGGCGCTGCCGGGATTGACGCCCACAGAATAGTTGACGGTTCCATTGCCGGTACCGCTCGCCCCTGACGTTATGGTGATCCAACCATCATTGCTGGCGGCGGACCAGGCGCAGCCTGCAAGCGTGTTTACGGCTACGTTGCCGGTTCCTCCACTTTTGTCATACGTCTGATTTGTCGGCGATAACATGAAAGTGCACGGGAGCGGATCCTGGGTTACTGTGAAGGTGAGACCGGCGATCGTCATCGTGCCCGTACGAGAGCTTGTAGTCGGATTGGCGGACACCGAGTAGTTGACGGTGCCGTTGCCGGTTCCGCTGCTTCCCGAAGTAATGCTGATGAAGCCGGCATTGCTGGACGCCATCCAGGTACATCCGGTCAGCGTGGTTAGCGCGACGCTGGCGGTTCCTCCGCTTGAAGCAAAGTTCTGGCTCGTTGGCAGGATCGCAAACGTACAGGGGATGGGATCCTGAGTCACAGTGAAGGTCTGACCGGCGATCGTCATCGTGCCGGTACGAGGGCTGGTAGTCGGATTCGCGGACACCGAGTAGTTGACGGTGCCGTTTCCAGTGCCGCTGCTCCCGGAGGTAATGGTTATGAAGCCCGAGTTGCTCGATGCCATCCATGCGCAGCCGACATCAGCAGTCACCGATACGCTTCCCGTTCCTCCGCCGACCACGAAGTTCTGGCTGGTTGGAGCGATAGAGAAACTGCACACTCCGGTGCCATCCTCGGTGACGAGAAAGTTCACACCCCCGACGGTCATCGTTCCAGTGCGCGTGCCGCCGCCCGGATTGTTGCTTACAGAGTAGGTCACTGCTCCGTTGCCGATGCCGCCGCTGCCCGAAGTGATGGTGATCCAACTGTCGTTGCTCGTCGCAGTCCAGGCGCATCCCCCCGCCGTCGTAACGTTGAAGCTGCCGGTTCCGCCGGTAACCGCGAAGTTCTGCGCTGTGGAGTCGAGAGTGAAAGAACAGGAGCCCGGAGCGCCAACAGTGAGCTGACTCCCAGTTGAACTCTGGCCGTCCGGGTTGGTCACCGAAATGCTCTTTGAGCCGATCAACGCCGACATGGTCGAGATGTTCAGGGTGATGCTGGTGGGACTGTTATAGGTGAAGCTGTTGACTGCGATCCCTCCACCTATTGAAGCGGCGAGTCTGCAGGCAAAGCCGGCGCCGGGATCATAGAATCCCTTGCCGCCAGTCGCGAAGCCGCTGACTGTTACATTGATCGAGGATTGTCCTTGCGGAATGAACGCGGGGTTGGCGCTGAGCGGAGTAACCGGAGGCGGGGCGATGAGTTTGACGATACGCACGCCATAGGAATTCAATGAGTCGCAGAACTCCTGAATCGTCCACATGGTCATGTCGTCGCAAGGGTCGAGACTGGTGTAAGAGTAGTCTCCCCATCGCCTTCGCCCCCGCGAACTCCCGTCATTACCGGGAGGGTTGTAAGCGGCCGGGCTGGAGGTGAACAGGATCGGAGTCTCGAGAGTGCCTAGCGGATCCGAAGCCAGCCTTCCAACCGTTGCTGCGTTAACGAACTCGTTTGTTCCCGCCGTGCTAACTCCCATAGCTGCGTGTCCCTGGCCGCTGACCATAATCGAGGGGATCCAATAGTGACGGTCGTCCACCGAATTGGTGGGAGTGGCGGCAAAAAGTGTCCCGGCCTGCACCAATGTTGGTGCGCCGGTATTCAGCCCGGTGAGCTCGTACCAGCGAGCGGCATTTCTGGTCCCGACTCCAACTGTAGTTCCTGTATTGTCTACCGCGATGTTTTGTGCGGTCCACAAGCGTCCATTTCGTATGTGCGCCGCAAACAACCTGTCATCGAGACCGTCCAGCCTCCCATTTGTGCCGTTGGTGTTGCCCAGGTGCGGCACCGTTAAAGGGAACGAGGTTGAGGGCACGGTGATGAACGCATTCGCAGACAAAACCGGTGTTCCTCCCGGATTGCTGACCCGTCTCACCACGAGCGTTCCGAAAGTCGCGTTGTCCACGCCTATAAAGTAGCCCTCTGTTGCCGCCGGGTCGTAGTTGTCGACTCCCATGGGAGTGTATAGGCCGGCCCCGCCCGGCGTGCCAGTCAGATTACGAAAAGCGGTGGCTACGATAGGACCTGCGCCCAGTACGGAACTCTTCCTGACTACGAATGCGGTCGTGCCGCCGAACGACGGACAGAACTGATTCACCCCGATGTAGAGCGCGTTGGCATCGATGCCGAGTGTTGGGTAGTCCGACAGGCAGGCCGACTCTCCGATCGGCGAAACCTGATCCTGCTGAAAGAAGAAAAATGTCCAAACGGTGCCCGCGGTGATCGTGCCGTTGTCGCTGACTGCCAGCAATACGCGGTTCGGCGTAGAGACGTTGATAATTATGATGAACCAGCGTCCCGAAAGGCGATCGTATCGAACTCGCGGATCACTTGTGCTGATGCCATTCCTTACTGATTCGAAGAAAGTATTAGTGGTTGCGTCGAGCGCACCCAGCGCTCCGGTCGTCTTGTCAAAGACTTTGATGCGCTTGTTGACCGCCATGACAAACTGAGTCGGGCCCACTGCGCCCATCGAGTCGGGGGGAAAGGCGCCCGTCTCAGCCAGAGTTGCCCCGGTGAAGTTCGGGCCTATAGTCTGGGGCGAGGTGAGCACCGGGGAAGGTGGCTCTCCTCCTTTCTTCGGAGGCCATTGCGATTCTTGAGGTGAGAATGGATTTATGGGAAGGAGGTCGCGCCGCGGCAGCGTTTTCTCGGCCTCGGTCTCTTCGCCGTCTTCGGCTTCTCCCTTTCGAGCTCGGATTGCCCGTTCGCGCCTCATGATCCGGCCCGTCGTCTCGCTCATGCCCCGCTCGCCGGTCCACGGTGAACCGATGGTGTCGCCCTGAGGCGTGACCTGAAGAGTTCTGATCGGCTCTCGCTTTGAGCTTGTCGCCGGCGTTCTCGCGGAACGTGAAGCGGCCGATCGCTTGACAGACGTGTGCTGCGCGGCCGCCGGCATCGACACCGGTATCGTCAGGGCCAGACACAATGCGAGGCCCATTGACTTCCGGCCTAATGAACTCTTTACCGACGACGACCACCAATCAAACATCCGATTCTCCAATCCCTAAGAGTTAGGCTCGCACAAGACGACCTCCGTCGTCCGGTACGACGATCGACTTGGCGCCAGCGGCGCGAGTCAGCAGGGGGATAATGCTGAGCACTTTGGGCGGCGCATCCTTGCCGCGAAGACGTGGACGATACTACCGACGGTCCCGTTTACTGTCAATACACTTAACCATCACGCATCACCCGTCTGATCCTCTCTATTATCTCGCTGGTTGATGAACCTTGACGGTAAGGCAGTGAAAGAACCCGTCCGCCTGCGGCCTCGACCTCCTTGCGACCAACGATCGTTTCAATGGCCCAGTCGCCTCCTTTGACGAGCACGTCGGGCAGCAGCCTGGCGATCAATTCGAGCGGTGTCCCTTCATCAAAGATGGTCACATAGTCGACTACTTCGAGCGCCGCCATTATTTCGGCGCGCTCATTTTGATTCAAGATCGGACGTCCCTCTCCCTTCAGCCCTCGAACCGAAGCATCGCTGTTGAGCGCGACCATTAGCAGATCCCCCAGCGAACGAGCCTCACGCAGATATCGCACATGGCCCGAGTGCAGAAGGTCGAAACAGCCATTGGTGAAGACCACCCGCTTGCCTTCTCTTCGTAGTCGCTCCCGCTCTTCGATCAGTGCGTCCCGGCTCATCACCTGTCCCATCCTGTCGATTCCTCCCTACCAAACATCCGCAGTCCAGTCCCGGCGTTTTCGACATTAACATGTTTATCACAGATCATGGATCATAGATCACGCATCACTCTTCACGATCGCCACGACCCAGACTATGATTCCAGCAATTGCACAAACTGCGGCAGATATTCGTCTCCAGGTTGTAGCCTCAGGATTATCCCAAACGATTGCCGCCATCGTAAAAGGCCCGAATAGCGCCATCTCCCAAAGCATCAACCGCATCCCGCTCGCGGTAAACAATCGGTGAGCTGATAACGGCGCGACCGGAATGGGCCGCCACGGCAGGAAGTAGCGCGTGTTGTTGAAAGGCGCGAAGAAGGCTATGCCAAGGCCACCGTCTGTCATTGCGTCGAAAAGGCCGTGCGAGGCCGTCACCAGTCCGAACAGCGCGGCCAGAGTCCCGAATGACAGCTCGCCCGCCCATCCGGCCTTCACGAAGACGAATGCGAGCGCGAGTCCCAGGGCTGCCGCGAAGAACAGGGAGTGAGTGAGCCCGCGATGTCCGAGTGGATCGCCGTACGGGATAGAGCCTATGAACAGGGCATCGAGATCGGGCACGGCCGCGACAACAATCGAAGCTATGATGATAGGTTTGTCTGGCTTCGGATCCCGCAGACCAATCTTCGACCCAATGAAGCCCAAAGCGCCGTGCGAAAAGATCGTTGGCATAGGAAAGTGATGCGTGATGCGTGAACGGGCCGGAAACTGACGCGGCCGCATTATAACACCAGAAGGAGGATTTTGGATTTTAGATTTGGATTTTGATTTCGGAACATTGCGGATGTAGACGGTGCAATCCGCATCCCGAATCCAAATCCAAAATCTAAAATCCAGAATCCCTCTGATTTGATTTGACCCAACCACTCTTGTATCTTGACCGAAGAGCAGAAACGGTATGAAGCACATAATAGTCGGAACGGCCGGACACATCGATCACGGCAAGACTGCGCTCGTCAAAGCGCTCACCGGCATCGACGCCGACAGGCTCAAAGAAGAACAGGAACGAGGCATCACCATCGATATCGGTTTTGCGGATCTGGCCGTCGGCGACATCAGATTTGGTTTCGTCGATGTGCCCGGCCACGAACGTTTCGTCAAGAACATGCT
>DASYSA010000289.1:0-20577 GCA_036003885.1 Blastocatellia bacterium
AGCACCGCCGACTGTCCAGGATGGAGGTATTCTACACCGGCGCGGTCGATTGTAAAGCCGGATAGGTTGAAGCTGCCCAGCGCCACTTCGACCGCACCCTTCAAATCGTAGAAGTCCAGGGCGCGTGTGCCTCGCCAGTCGTCGGGTGATGCCGTACCGCTCATAACCAGGCCGACCAGCTCGCGTTCGATTGGACGCTCCTGGCCATCCGACGATTCGAAGACGCGGCCCAATTCGAACAACTTCACATCGCGGCGGCCATGGTTGAAGTTTCTCTGCAGGGATTCGAGCAAGCCCGTGAGCAGCGAGCTTCGCATGACATCCTCGTTCACGTCGATCGGGTTGGCTACCGTCACCGGAGCCCTATCTCCAAAGCGAAACAGTCTGTCCCGTTCGCCGCTGACGAAACTGAATGTGTAGGCCTCGTCGAACCCGAGTGAGGTCAGGGCGCTACGCAACCGCCGGCGTTGACTGTCACCTTCCAGATATTGGCCGGCGCCGCTCCACGCCGGCAAGGTGACATCAATCAGATCGTACCCGAGGTGCCGCGCAACCTCTTCGACAAGGTCCTCCTCGCGTGAGATGTCGATGCGGAAAGAGGGCGCCATCGCACTCAGTCGCTTCGTTCCAGCCTCGAGTTCGACTGTGAACTCGAGCGCCTTCAGGATCCGGGCCGCGTTTTCGATATTCGTGCGTAAGCCAGTCAGTCGCTCGATTCTGGATTCGCGCAGCCAAACGGGATCGCGGCTGATCGGCGCAGGATATACATCGATGGCACCCTTGAGCACCCGACCGCCGGCGATCTCTGCGATCAACTCGGATACCCGATCGGCGGCGCGGACTTGAGCCTCATAGTCTACGCCGCGAGCAAACCGATACGACGCTTCAGTATCCAGCCCCAGCGCGCGAGCCGTGTGCCGAACCGATGAAGGATTGAAGTATGCGCTCTCTACGAGCACGTCGGCCGTGTCGGGATTGATCTCGGTCTCCTGCCCTCCCATTACTCCGGCTATCGCAACCGGCCGGTCGGCATCTGCGATGAGCAGCATCTCGGGGGACAACTCACGAGCGAAGCCGTCGAGCGTAGTAATCTGCTCACCTTCGCGCGCGCGACGGACGACGATGCGCCGCCCGTGAAGCAGGTTCAGATCGAACGCATGGGTGGGCTGGCCCATTTCGAACATGACATAGTTGGTTATGTCGGCGATGTTGTTGACGCTGCGCTGTCCGATCGATTCCAGGCGGTCAACCAGCCACTTCGGCGAAGGGCCGACCTTTACGCCGCGGATCACTCGGGCAGCGTACCGGGGGCAAAGATCCGGATCGAGGATCTCAACAGACGAAACCGCAGCAGCAGCCTCGTCGCTTTCTTTGATCTTTGATTCCGAGGGCTTCAGGCTCATCTCGCAGACGAGGGCGGCTTCGCGCACAATTCCGAGGTGCGAGAGCGCGTCGGGTCTGTTTGAGGTCAGGTCGAAATCGAGAATATGATCGTCGCCCACACGTTCGACCGAATCAACCGCGAGGCCGGTCATCGTCAACTTTTCCGCAAGCTCTCTGGGTGCGAGGGTAATAGCGGCTAGCTCGCAGAGCCACTTGTAACTGATCTTCATTGAACCTCTCGACAGTTGCGTAGTTCTCGACTACAGGCCCGGTGACTAACTTCAGATCGAACCGGCGCATAGTGTCCGGGCCATTGCGAACGGGAATTCTACCAGCCAGGGATGTAGACGGCCAGTTTTCAGAAAAAGGAGATAGAGAGTGCGGATTTGAAGGTGGGGAGATGCATGGGTTGGGAGAACGATTCCCACGTCGAGCCTCCGTCGCTTGTCTTGAGCATTGTTTGGTCGGCAATCATCCAGCCCATCTGCGGTCCGACGAACTGAAATTCGCTAATTCGTTTTGGGGATGAGTCATGCACCAATAACCAGGTCTTTGCGCCGTCCGCAGTTCTCCAGAGCTTCCCCCCTGCGGCAAACCACCCTAATTGGTCGCCAATGAACTGCAGGTGTAACCATGGGTCACTCTCGTCCGGGATAGATGGCAGATCGCCGATTCTTTCAGTAGTCGCATCTTGGACGGACAGGGCTTGAGGCCCGTCGACCAGGGTCGGAGGGGACACGCTGGTAGCTCTGCTTGACCAGTGCCCAACGCCTCCCGACGTTGCAACGATTGCGAGCAACGCCACAACCGACGAACCAATGTTAACTTGCCTTCTCATGAAAGAGCCTCCGCAGCAGTCAAACCAATCCCTAGTTCTATGCTAACGGGCCTCAAGTTACACGTAGCTGAGTTGGCGCACAATGTGGCTGGCCACACCGTTTGTTCAAGGAAAGCCACATCGCGGGAGAGGTTCATTCGAATCGAGGCGGGTCGCAGGGATTCATCTCAATTCGCGGGTCGTTCCCTCGGTGACGGAGGCTATCTTAGACGGGGTCTGCGCAGGAGGCTCCTGTTGTATTGAGCCGGTGCTAATCCTATCGGCAAGAATCTGCTTCTTCACGGTTCCGATCGTTGGGGAAGTTACCTTCGGTAAGACTGTAAACCATCGCGCATTGATGATTAGTCCAAGACCGACCAGGAGTATCACGGTGCCGCCCCCGGCCCCAAACAACGACAGGACCTTCATGTCATGATCCCGAATCAAAGAGATGAGCAGGAAGAAGGAGAGAATCGCCCCCAACCCGACAGCGGCAGTAACAACGCCTCCCCTGAGATTACGCATCCGACGCTCTTCGGGCGTTTCCAGGAACTTCTCCACCTGGGGAAGTATATCTTCAGCTAGTCTCCTGAGGTCGCGGGAGGATCGCATTTCACTTATCCTGGCTGCGATCGCACGCCCAATCTCTTCCCGGGCGGTAACGGCGGAGTTCATAATCACATCGTTTCGTTCGAGCGTATTGCGAACGATATGGAGTTCCGTGCCGCACGCCCGGCAGAACTGGCTTTGATTTCGGTCTTCTAGCGCGCAGTTTGGACAAAACATATGACACCTCGAATCAACACCATCATACGTCAAACCAACCCATTGAAGTTCTAACAATGATCTTTGTCAACACTTCGGGCCGCAAGCTCTCGTCAGTGCGATTCCCTGATCACTTGATTCGGTAGCCGCCTTCTTCATTATTGAAAATCCAACCGACCACTTCTCCAATCCTTATCTCTTCGCTTCGGTATGCTTCCATCGTTATCGCGGCAGATCCCTGACGATGTATAGTCTGTGCCGATCGCAGCATCCGCTGGAAGCGTTCCTGCCAACGGGCCATGTTCTGCGGCCTGAGGTCGATCCAGCCGCGCTCCGCCCACTCATCGACCGATGCGGGAGTAATCGTGACGTGGGTGTGCCCCGCATACTCCGGCACACTGAGCCGAGGGCCCCGGACTAACCTGTTGCCTTCGGGGCGCAGAATCGGAATCCCGATCGAGACGATGGTGTTGCGCAGGCTGTGATTGCGCTGCAGGTAGTGCCAGAGCGCATCTGAGATCTGGTCCGCAGACTGTTCGACAACAGCCTGGAGTGTTCGGTACTTGGTCTTGAGAAGATGCGCCTCATAGAGCAGCTTGGTGAGTTTGGGCGGGCCCAGCTCTCCGGTAGCGATCGAATGTGAGTTGGTCTCACGCTCGAGCCGGCGCAACGCTTCGATGGCCGAGCCTCGAAGATAGCCCGCGCGATAACTCGGAACCATGATCGCGCCATCGATCGCCGCGATCACGTCGACGCCGGTGTTGCTGCCCTTGATTTCGTGTACCACGTTGCGGGCGATCTCTTCAGGAGTAACAAACTCCATTTGATTGATCGAAGTCACCGCCTCGAACTCTCCGCGCGCGAAGAAACCGTTCTCTCCCGTATCTACTCCGACCATTTCAAGTTCGCCGAGCCGCTTGAACTCCTCTTTCGGCAGCGAAAGCTCGAGCTCGCCGTCGAGGTGCTGTACCCTCGGCGTGTAGATCAAGACCGGCGAGTTATCGCGGCGGCTCTTGAGTGATTGAAAAGTTACTTTCTTGTAGCCGATCATGGCGCCCGGCTTGATCTCTTTGACGATGGGGCCGCCGGGCGTGCGCGCCATCAGGAACATCAAACCCGTGTGTGCGAAGCCTACTGCCGTCTTCGACATCAGCTTGGCTGAAGGCTTATCTTCTCCGTGCGTGTACGGAATGTTGAGACCCATGCCTCCTGTTCCGGTGGTTCCAACCTTCACGTAGACCCGTGTGCCGACTTCGACCATCGCCCGGTAGAGCAGTTGGGTGTGCCTGATGAGCTGCGGAATTGACTGAGAGACGAGCAACGTCTCCAGGGTGCGCTCGATCTCTTTGCGATTGTCCCATATCTGCTTCAGGTCTCGGTCCGCGATTCGTTCCTCGATGAAGTCGAGCACGCTGCGAACTTCGATCGAGTTGGTATAAACATCCTGATAGCTGATGCCGGAAGCGGTGTTGATGCAGTCGATGATGATGTTGGGCTTGTGCTCACGAACCGAGGCAGCCAGCATCGAACGATCGTAGGCATCATCGAGCGGGCCGAACAGGTCTTCGTAGAGCGCCCGCCTGCGAGCCGGGCTCTCTATCAGCTCGGCTCGGTCCTCTTTGGCGAATTCCGAGCGGACAAACAGGTTGCCCCAAAGCTCAACGAAGGTCACAGAAGGAAATTCTCTTCTGAGTTCACGGCTGAACTCACGGACCTCCTTCTGGTACAGCGAGGCGATGATAACCCTCTGAGGCAGGAGGTCGCGCGCAACCTGATGGGCGATCTGAGCGCCGACGAGTCCAGCGCCGCCGAGTATCAGGACCGCTTTGTCGATAGGAGGAATCGTTTCTCGTTTCTCGTTTAGCGTTTTACGTTTTACGTTTTGCGTTTACCTTGGACCTTCTCAGACGAATCGCGTACGAAACGTAAAACGCTAAACGTAAAACGCAAAACGTTCTTATCTGAACTGCTCCAGGAATCTGACGTCGTTCTCGAACAGAAGGCGGATGTCATCTATGCCGTCGAACATCAGGCCCACCATCCGGTCAATGCCCAGGCCAAAGGCAAATCCCGAGAACTCTTCGGGGTCGATGCCCACCGTCTCGAGTACGTTGGGATGAACCATCCCGCTGCCACCGAGCTCTATCCAACCCGTGCCCTTGCATATCCGGCAGCCCGCTCCTGAACAGGCGAAGCATGTGAAGTCGACCTCGGCGCCGGGCTCGACAAACGGAAAATAAGAGGGCCGGAATCGAGTTCTGAGGTTCGCGCCGAACATCATCTCCACGAACTTTTGCAGTGTACCCTTCAGGTCGGCAAGCGTGATGTTGCGATCAACGTTGAGCCCTTCCACCTGGAAGAACATTGGATTGTGCGTTGGGTCCGGCGTGTCGCGACGGAATACTCTGCCCGGTGCGATGATGCGAAGCGGAGGCTTGCGACGCTGCATCACGTGGATCTGGACATTGGAAGTCTGGGACCTCAGCGCCAGGTCCTCCGAAACGTAGAACGTATCAGCCGAATCGCGAGCCGGGTGGCCAGGCGGAATATTCAACGCGTCGAAGTTAAAGAAACTCGTCTCAATCTCGGGTCCGTCCTCAACCGAGTAGCCCATTGCTACGAAAACGTCTTCAATCCGCTGGCGAACCAGAGTGATCGGATGAAAGTGTCCCTGCCGGGGGCGTGATCCCGGCATAGTGATGTCGATCTTCTCACGATCGAGTGCGGCAGACTGGGCTGTCTGGGCGAACTGTTCGGTCAGGCGGGCCAGGTGCTCTTCGACCTCGGCGCTCAACTCATTCACCTGGCGGCCGAATTCAGCTCGGTCTTCGGGTCCAAGTGAACCCACCCGTTTCTTCTCGGCGGCAATGAGGCCGGATTTTCGGCCAATGTACTTGTCGCGCAACCCGCCGAGATCTTCGATGCTGGAAATGGGCTCGAGGTCCTTCAGGAACTGCTCTCTGAGACTGATCAGGCGTTCATCCATGAAGCGTTTCGAGTTTAGAGTTTCGAGTTTCGCGTTAGGAGTTTCTGGCTCATCGGAACGCGAAACTCGAAACGCGAAACTACCTTAGGCTGCCGGGCGACTGGACTCCAGGATCTCCTTCACCTTGCTGGTCAGATGAGTGAACGTCGTGGGCTCGTTGACCGCAAGGTCGGCCAGGACTTTTCGGTCGAGTGTGATGTCCGCAAGTTTCAGCCCGTGCATGAACTGGCTGTAGCTCAGGCCGTTGGCACGAGCGGCCGCTCCGATCCTGACGATCCACAAGGAGCGGAAGTCGCGCTTCCTCAACTTTCGACCGGTAAAGGCGAAGTTCAGCGATCGTTCGACCTGCTCCTTCGCGTGTCGGTAGAGCTTGCTCTTGGTCAGGCGATAGCCGCGGGCAAGTTTCAGAATCCCTTTTCTCTTGTGCAGCCGTTTGTTTCCACGTTTAGCGCGAGGCATAAGTCCTCCATTCTCCGGGTATCAGCCCTGGCTTAGATATCGGCAACTAAACTGCTTGCTCCGTGAAGCCGGTTGCCCTCGTTCTCTGATCTGATACCCTCGTTATGATTATTGCGATATCTACTTGCGGCCGTACGGCAGCATTCGCTTCACCAGCGGCTCATCGGCCTCCGACACCATTACATCGATATCCAGATTGCGTTTTCGCTTTGGCGTCTTCGAGGTCAGGATGTGGCGGGCGTATGCATGACCGCGCTTGACCTTGCCCGTAGCCGTGATTCGGAACCGTTTAGCGGCGCCTTTATGTGTTTTCAGTTTTGGCATTATTCCCTCCCCGGTATTAAGAGACTACTTATTCTTCTTCGGGGCCAGCATTATAAACATGTTCATGCCTTCAAGCTTCGGTCTTACTTCAACCGTGCTGACCTCGGTGAGGTCCTGCTCGAGGCGCTGAAGGAGCGAGATTCCCAGTTCCTTATGGGTTATCTCGCGCCCGCGAAAATGCACGGTGGCCTTCACTTTGTCGCCCTCTTGAAGGATCCGCGAGGCATGATTCTTCTTGAAGTCGTAGTCATGTTCGTCGGTGCCCGGCCTGAACTTGATCTCCTTGACCGTTATGAATGTTTGTTTCGCTTTGGCTTCCTTGGCTTTCTTCTTTTGTTCGTATTGCCACTTGCCGAAGTTGATGATGCGGCACACTGGGGGTTGGGCCTGCGGTGCGATCTCCACCAGGTCGAGCCCCTTACCCCTTGCGATCTCAAGAGCCTGCTGCGGAGGCATGACACCCAGCTGCTGGCCGTCCTCGTCGATGACACGAATCTCGCGAACCCGTATGCGTTCGTTCACGCGAACTGACGGTGCGCGATCTCGCCTGTCTCTAAACCCCCTTCGCGATTGAAAGCTACTAATAGCGTCTCCTTCTGAGCCGGTTGTGCCCGGCCCTCATTAACGAACTCCCGAGGTCATGCTCAACGCAGGTCGGTATCACCCTTCCGCCACGGCGACACACAAACCACTCGTTGGCTCATTCGTAGCTATGAAACACGTCCAGGCGCTTAAGTCGACGCGAAGCGGTCCGGCAATCCATTCAGAGGCTGCCTAAACCCTCGCATCCGGTCTGGTCAGATCTTACGTGAGCGCCCTCAGCATCTCGAGAGCGACTGCCTGATTAAGCCATTCAGTCGCCTGAGATCTAACGCTTCGGGACTTCCGGAGCTGACGTAAAATAATGAGGTAAGCGCTGCGGATCGAACCCGCAACCCCTAGCCTACTAAATCGAACGGCAAATACTACCATTTGGCGCGCGTCCGGTGCAACCCGGCCTTGCTAAGCGGGTGCCCTGTATAGGCCATAGCATCAAGCACCCACCTCTCACGAGGTGGGTATGCGCGAAAATCCGACGCGCACCCTTGTTAAGCGATGCGGTGCTTGCATCCAGTGAAGATTTGGACTCGACTTCCACCAAAGCGCTCAATGCCTCCGTTAGCGTGATCTCTCTAGACGGCTGGGCGCCGCCGTTGTCGTCCCGGCGGCGCCCTCATCATGCTTCAGCGCTCTGACTTGCTGTGGTCGTTAGTACTCAGAGAACGAACTACTTGTCGCTCTCGCTGATTACTATCTCGACTCTCCGATTTGTCTGTCTGCCTTCGGAGGTGTCATTGGTGGCCACTGGCCTTATCTTGCCAAAGCCGCGCACGCCAACCATCTTATCCGCCGGCAGGGCGGCGCCAATCAGATAAGCGTGAACTGCCTCGGCGCGATCTTCGGACAGCTTCTGATTGTAGTCCTCCGATCCAACCGAATCGGTATGGCCCTCGATTTGGATCCCGTAAGGGCCGTGATAAGCCAGGAGTATGCCTGCCAGCTTGCTGAGTTTCTCGCGAGCGCCGGGCTTAAGCGTCGCCTTATTGGTGTCGAATAGAACATCCGACAGGTTTACGATCAAACCGCGCGCCTCTCGCCTCGTCTCTAAGATCTCCGAAAGAGAGATGTAGAGACGTTGCTGCACTTCGGCTTGCTGCTGCTTCATCAACTCGGCATCCAGACGTGTGCGTTCAGCCTCGGCTTTTGCTAACTCTTCATTGGCCTTTGCTCTGTCTGTTTCGTTCTGCGCCTGCTCGACGCGCGCACGCGCGGCTGCTGTTTCGATTTGAGCTCGGTTCAATGCGTCCCGATCCGTCGCCGCTTGCCGGTTTGCGCGATCGGCCTCATTCAGCGCGCGATTGGCTTCGTTCTTCGCGCGGTCGGCTTCGCTCAGCGCGCGGTCAGCTTCACTTTGCGCTTGAGATATCGTCAACCTCGCATCGCTACGTTCATCTGAAAGCCGAACCTGGGCGCTGCGCTCGACAGCCTGGGTCCGCGCATTTTCAGCCATGCGCATAACATCGTGAGCCGCGCCGCTGTATTTTTCCTGGTCCTTGCGCCGCTCGGGCCACGTCTGCTCCAAAGCCGCCAACTTGACCTCTGACTCGCGCAACTCAGTCTCTGCATAGCGGCGGGCGCCGGCGTGTCTGGCGATCTCTACCGCCCGACGCGCGCCAAGAATGAGCAGCGGGGTGTTGTAATCGGCGGTGAGCGAAGGCTCGGCCGTTGAAGCTGCGTAAAACGTGCCGGGATCGCCGGTGTAGTCGATGCTGCTCGTCTGCACGCCGCCTTCCGTGCCCTTACGCAGTGTATTTTCGGCGACAATGACAGGGCTGGGCAGCTTGACCGCTGAGTGTGGCTCCGCGGTAATGATCAAACCAAATGTCTGAAAGTTCGTCGTCACCTCGATGTCGAGTTTGTTCTTAATCGGAAGCTCGGCCAGATTGTCTGCTTGTCCTTCTGGCGCTATCGCCCAGAGCACGAAGGTTGTGTAATACGCGCCAATCGCTTGAGGGTTTCCAAGGTTGTCCATCTCAAACTTGATTCGTGTACGGCCGTTGCTGTGTTTGACCTCGGCCTTACCGATTGCTTGTGGGGCGATGGCGGAACCCACCATGTTGACCGAGGTGCTGTCATTATCCTTATATCTGATGGCGAGCGTTTTACGCTTGACCGCCATCCACTGTGAGTTCGCAGTCGCCTGCCCCGCCACCGCTATCTGAGCGAGGCCGGCGCCCGCAATCATCAGCGCGATTAACGCGCTTGCTACAAGTATTCTCTTTGAATTCATTAATGTGTATCCCTCCTTGGGATCTTGTTCTTCCTTAGAATGCGAAGCTTGAGTATGAGAGCAATACCATTCGACCCTGGCCGCGCACTCGGGCGCCCATCTGGACTGAGGAATCTCTCTAAGTGGACGCGAGCCGGCGCGGCTCCTCGGACCAATGCATCTCTATCTACTCTGTTACCATACTCTGCTTGCGCATCAGCCGCTGTTCAATAAGAGACATTTCCAAAATGATTCCCGACTACAGGAAAGTTATGCTGGAGGATACGTTTTATCGTTTGAGGAAAGGCGAGTTAATGATTCACTTGAGGGTTGGGACCAAAAAAAGAAATGGTAGGCGCGTGGGGATTTGAACCCCAGACCCCTACCGTGTCAAGGTAGTGCTCTACCCCTGAGCTACGCGCCTACAAATCCAAGCGCTAAAACTAGCAGAGGCTCCTGATCAGAGTCAATGTCGGCGTTCAAGTCGAGGACCAGGCCGCAAAGGGTCTTTGCCATTCAATGTTGAACAATCACTTGTCCTGCACTTCCGCCAAGCGTAATCACCGTCCTTCGGAAAGAATACCGGCCGCTGACCGGTGCGGACATGACTCTTGCGCGTGGATTGTCCGACAGGATTCCTTGAGCAATCGCAAGGCGAGCCTTCAGACGCACGTCATTCGACTGAAACTTATCGGCCACCGCCCTGGCACGCTCGAAATCTACGCGAGCAAGCGTTCCGGTGTCGTCGGCGCACTGCAACACGAGACCGATCAATGGGCTTTGCCCCTGTACTTGCAACAACTCGCCATCTTTGAAATATCCTGTGAATTCGAAACCATCCACGACCTCAGCCGCGGCGAGAAGCCTGTTGAGATGATCAACGACCGGCTCAACCATATCGAAGCTCCGAGCAGGCTCAACTGTAATGTAAGCCCGGGCAATTTCAAGCAGGGCGTTGAGTTCGGCTCCATTTGCGGCTTGTGCGCCAACCAGGCCGCGGGCTTCTTCCAGCATCTGAAGGGCGGCCTTCTTGTCACCTTTTGTGCTCGCACGCGATGCGAATTGCGTCAGCACCGACACACGCTCTTCGACCGAGGCCTGCGCCAACAGCAGGCGAGCCTCGTCAAGGCGACCGGACTCGGCGGCCTGGGAGAGAGCCCGGGAATCTATCTGCTCGAGCAGTTGGTCGCGCACACTCGGATCCGAGCAGCGCTCGGTCACAATCGCCCTCGCCCGGTCAGCGTGACCCTCCTCAAGCGCTTTCATCGCCGCTTGAATCCAAAGGCCGTCGCGGGCTTCCGTAGGCGCGTCGGCGGCAGCCTCGAGCAGACCGTCAACACTGGCGGTATCGACCCCAGGTTTGGGTTCCAACAGCACCCTCATCTCAGGGGCGAAACTGTTGGTGATCTCAGCAAACCTCTTCTTCAACGCCGCCGCGCGTGACGGCGTGTACTTCTCAATCTGCGGCATCAATGATTGAAGATCACTTACGACAAGAAATGCATTGTAGTATTGCTCGCCGGACGAGGACCCGCGATCGACTGCGACAGGTGCGAGAGCGGCTACTGCAAGCAGGTCCACCAGTTCACGAAGCGTCTTGTCATCGAGGATTTGCGGAGGGCTTGGGCCGCTGCTTAGGCCGCTGCTTCTCTTTTCGGCAGAGGCGGAATCAAATTCTTCACGATTGGTCGCCAGGCTAACGAGCGCAATGGCCACACTTCGGGTAGTGCGAT
The DNA here is from genome assembly GCA_036003885.1 of Blastocatellia bacterium. Lineage (GTDB taxonomy): Bacteria > Acidobacteriota > Blastocatellia > UBA7656 > UBA7656 > DASYSA01. Next base: position 11,277 of record DASYSA010000289.1, read on the forward strand.
CGGTCGAGAGATTCGCAGATCGGAATTTCTTCATCAAGTCGGCAGTCAACTTCGCCGCGGCATCCCGGTCTTTCGTCGCAAGCTGCTGTATTATGTTGGGCAGCTCCCCCCCGGGTGGCCCGCTTTCTAGACTGTCCTCGGCGATTTGCAGAGCCTGGGACGGGTCGGTTACCGCTATCTGCTGAGCCAGTTCAAGCTCCATCTGCACTTCCTGGTCATCACGCTCTTGATTCAGCGCTCCGGCTGGAGCAGCTTGCCGGGTCCCACGCAAAAAATCCCGGGCGAGCCTGGCATCGTGCTGCGCGATCATCTGGAGGATTTCCTGGCGCAACTGAGTGCGCACTTGCGCAAGGGCTTCATACTCAAAACTCCGGCTCGAGCTCCGCGACGATTGCGGGGCGCGCGCCTCCGCAATCAGATCCCCCAGCGCATCCATTGCTTGTTTGAAGAGAGAGCGTGCTCGCTTTTCGTCGATTTTCCACAGTAGATCGGCCGTGCCAGCCTGGAGCCGTATCCGATTCTCCGGCAACCTGAGATTCGCGGCTTCCTTCAATATCTCGTCAATCAAAGCGAGCGCCTTCTTTTCCAGGGCTTTCTTATCGGGTTTCTCGTCGACGGCCTTGCCTCCATCAGGCGTCGCCGGCGCTTGTGTAGCCGACTGGCCGAGGACACTCGAAGCAACAAGGAGTGAGAAAATCGTTGAGAGAATCAATTTCTTGATCTTCATAGGAGGTATGTCTCCTTCCAGTCTTCGTCTTGCAGAGTACTCTTAATGGCACTATCTGGTAAAGCACGCGCAAGCCCGGCCTTGTTCTGAAGGCAGGAACGCTCGTGCAATGCGCCCTTGCAACCAGACGGGCAAATGCGCTAGAGATTTTCGATGTCAAAAGGACGACGAGTGCTCAGCCCAATAAAGGAAAGTGGAGGGAGATCGATTTGAACAAGATAGAACGCGTGACGTCTGCACTGAAGGGGGACGAAGTCGATCGGCCGCCCTACAGTTTCTGGTACCATTTTGGGCTGCAGCATATGCCGGGTCGCGAACACGCCAGAGCCGAGATCGATTTCTACCACGCTTACAATCTGGATTTCCTGAAGGTGATGTCCGACTATCCTTACCCTCTTCCGCGCGGCCTCGAGTCGATTCAGACGGAGGATGACTGGAAGCGAATCGAGCCAGTCGCTGCAAATGATGGCTGTTGGGCACAAGAACTGACTGCTCTTTCGACCATCATGGATGAAATCGGCAAGGAAGCTCTTTTCATAGAAACGATCTTCAGTCCGTGGACGACCGCTCGCAGACTCGGTGGTTTTGGAGGTTTGCTCGAGGCCCGCGCCAGATTCCCTGAGTTGGTGTTGCAGGCAATGGACAACATCGCGACATCGCTGGCATCGTACGCCCGGGAAGCGGTAGCACGCGGCGCTTCAGGAGTATTCCTTTCGCTTGGCGCTGCCACCGATAATGTCATGAGCGGCGCGGACTACGCACTCTGGGGCAGGCCGTTTGATCTCAAGATACTAGAGGCGGTGCGCGAAGCTCCGTTCAACGTCCTGCACATTCATGGCGAGCGCATTCACTTCAAGTCGCTGCTCGACTATCCTGTTGCGGCGTTCAACTGGTCGCACTACTCCGCGGGGCCATCGCTCAATGAGGGGCGAATCTTTTCTGGCAAGGCGGTAATGGGAGGAATCAACGAAGCAACCGCGGCTTATTCGTCGCCTTCCGAGATTCGTGAACAAGTGCGCAGCACATTGCGAGATGTCGGCCAACGAGGTTTACTGATAACTCCGGGCTGTTCAGTCCCCACCGATACCCCAGAGCGCACCCTGAGAGCCGTACCGGCCGTACTTGAATAGAACGTTTCATCAGATGCCGGGTCCTTGAGCCGAGAATCTGCGGCGCAAAAAAATCGGGGCCGACAAATTGGCCCCGATTTCCAATTATTTGGTACTGCTCTCGGCTCAGGAGGCGATTGCGGTTCCATCCAGGAAAGCCCGCAGCCTGCGAGAGCGCGAGGGATGTCGAAGCTTCGCAAGGGCCTTGGCCTCAATTTGACGAATCCGCTCGCGGGTCACGTTGAAGTGCTTGCCAACTTCCTCGAGTGTGCGCTCCTCGCCAGACTGGTCGAGGCCGAAGCGCATCTTGATAATCTCTTTCTCGCGGGGCGTAAGGGTAGACAACACGTCTTCAGTCAACTCACGGAGGTTGTTGGTTATCGCGGTCTCAGCGGGATTCGCCGAGCGGCGATCCTCGATGAAGCTCGCTATGGTTGTCTCTCCGTCGTCCCCGATTGGAGTCTCGAGCGAGATAGGTTGCTGGGCGATCTTGAGCGCCTTACGAACCTTCCACGCAGGCATATCAACCCGACGGGCCAACTCTTCGTGAGTAGGCTCGCGGCCAAGCTCCTGGACCATCAGTCGCTGCGTTCTGAGTATCTTGTTGATGACCTCAACCATGTGAACGGGCACGCGAATCGTACGACCCTGGTCGGCAATCGCCCGAGTCACAGCCTGCCTGATCCACCACGTCGCATACGTTGAGAACTTATAACCTCTTCGCCAGTCGAACTTCTCAACAGCGCGCATCAATCCGATATTCCCCTCCTGGATCAGGTCCAGGAAGTGGAGGCCGCGATTGATGTAGTTCTTGGCAATCGAGATCACCAGCCTTAGATTCGCCTCGATCATCTCGCGCTTGGCCTGTTCGACCTCGTGCTCGGCTGCGATTATGGACTGGTAGGTCCGCTTGATCTCCACCGCCGGCTTGGCGAAGTGGCGCTCGATCTCGCGAATCACCTTTCGAGCCGCGCGCTGTTGCCTCTTCAGTTCGGTCACGTCCTTCTTGCGCTTGGACTCAAGTGCTCGTTCGATCTTGTTGAGCTCGACTTCCGCCACTCGAACCTGCTTCGCCACTGCCTCTATTGCTTCGATAAAGCGGCGTCGCATCTCCTGGCTGAAGGTGAAGCTCCTGACGCGCTTCGACATCTCTACGAGCTGGTGGGCGTATTGCCGACGGTACCTCTTCAGCTTCTTCGATGTCTTCGGCTCCACCTCGATCTTGGCGGCCAATTTCAAGAGTTTACGATGGGATTTGATGATTTCATCGAACTCCGACATGACCCGCTGCCGAATCTCTTCCCGTTGTTCCTCCAGCGCCTCCTCGGCCTCGGGATCCGTCACAATGTCGACGATGTCCTGAGGGTTGATTTCGCCCTCGATCAACATTGTGTAAAGACGGTCTACTTCCTCAATGGTTATGAACGACCTCGAAAGCGCCTTGGAAATCCGCTTGTTGCCTCGCTCGATTCGCTTGGCAATCCGGATCTCGTCCTCGCGGGTCAGCAAAGGAACCGAACTCATCTCCCGGAGGTACAACCTCATCGGGTCCAGAGATTCGTCCTTCCCGGGCTCCAGGTCTACATCAACCTCTTCACTAGGCTCTTCTACGGTTTCGGTGGTTTCCTCTTCCTCCGCCGCTACGTCTTCCCACAGAGATTCCGCCGCATCCTCGTCAATTTCCGCGACGATGCGCTCTATTCCCCCAGAAGGGCCAAAATCCTCAGGCCCCTCCTCCGGGGTTCCAATAAGAATGTCCTTATCCATCCTGCTCTTCATTACCTTTCTCTACTCGACACAGTGTCTATTACCAGCATGCTAAGAGTTCCGTTACTTAAGTCTTCAGCAACTTTGATTCGTGGTTGACATTCTTAGATGCATCCCCTATTAAATTTGCAAATGCATATAATACAGGATAATTCTCGAAGTATCTACATGCAAAATTGCGCTGCGCGTGCCCAGGAAGACGACTCCTTGCACACAACTCACGATATACCAACGTTTGACCTCGACAGGGGAGTATTCCTCTCGGTCGAACAAACTCGGATTCATCCGAATCGATCCCAACATGGGAGCCACTCGCTCTCTTCTCCATGAACTGCCGCGACGAGAAGGACAAACATCTCGCAAGACAGGACTTGCCGGGATAACTGCCCTATTCATTAACCCTCTTGAATTAAGCTTAGATAGCTGGATAGACTGTGCGATTATACGAAATTAACACACGAGTTCACTGTCAGAAGTTCGAGCAGATCTCGGCGTCGGAACTGGGAGACTTAGCCGATATGGGCTTCGATGCGATCTGGCTTATGGGGGTCTGGCAGATCAGCGAGGCCGCCAAGAAGATATCCCGGATCGTCTCCGAGGACTTCTTTGGTTCCCCTTTCGCCGTGCCCTCCTACAAAATCAGTCAAGTGCTGGGGGGCAAGAGCAAATTCCAGTCTCTTGTTGACCGCGCTCACTATGCCGGCCTGTCGGTCATCGTCGACTTTGTATCGAATCACATGGCAATAGACTCCCCGTGGATCCATGAGCGACCCGATTTCTTCATTCGGAGCAACCGGAGGGTGCGCCCTCAATCCACCAGCGATTTCTTTCTTCATGAGTCAGGTGAAGTAATCGCCTTCGGCCGCGACCCATACTTTCCACCGTGGCATGATACGGCCCAGCTGGACTACACAAGCGAAGGCTTGCGGGCGCGAATGGCCGAGGTGCTAAGGCGGATCGGCCAGGTCGCAGACGGCGTCAGGTGTGATATGGCGATGCTCTTGCTCAGAAACTACATTCGACATCAGTGGTATCCCCTGGCTCCGCAGGCATGGTTCGACGAAAAGATGCCCGACGAGTTCTGGGGCCACGCGGTCGAAGAGGCGAAGCGAGCAAACCCGGCCTTCTCTTTCATCGCTGAGGCTTACTGGGACCAGGAGAGAACGCTCCTGGATCTCGGCTTTGATCTGGCCTACGAAAAGAAGCTTTACGACGGACTTGTTGCACGCGACCCGTCCCTGGTCCACGCTCGACTCTCCCGGCCGTTGGCAGATCTGACCGGTTCGCTCTACTTCATCGAAAACCATGATGAACCCAGGGCGGCTGCTCGCTTTAGTCGAGAAGAGAATCTTGCAGCCGCAGCGCTGATACTATCGCTGCCAGGCTCGGCACTGATCCATGAAGGTCAGATGGAGGGCAAACGTGAGCATCTCCCGGTTCAGCGGCTGAGGCCGGTCATTGAAGAGGCTCCGGACGAACACCTGCGGGCTGAATACCGGACGCTTCTGGAGATCACGCGCTCCGAGATCTTTAGAAAAGGGTCGTTTCAACTCCTGGATGCCGATGCGGAGGATATCGTGGGGTTCGTTAGAAGACACCAGAATCGCACGATTGTTTATCTCGGTCAGATTGCGGAGCACTCAAACTTTGCCACTGCCTCACTGGATCTGATTCCGCTTCTCAGAAACGACTCAGCGAGTACTCGATTGAGAATCATGAACTTGCTTAACTCTAAATCGATTGTCGTGGATGCGGCTGGCGGGGCTTTTCGATTCCGAACGAGGGACCTTGGCATTGATCACGGGACGAGGTTCTGTCTGATCGAAGTGGCGCCCGTGTGAGAATGCGGATCCGAAGAATTGCGGATTGCGGATTGCGGATTTCGAATCCAAAACTCGCAAACCATAATACGGTTTCGCAATCCACAATCCACAATCCGCATTCCGCAATCCGCAATCCGCAATCCGCAATTGATTGACGTGCTTCCCCCGGTACCATAGAATCTTGGCACTAGTGGTGCCTGTAGTTGGCCGATCCAGAAGATCTTGCTGGACTCTTAAGATCTGAGCCGTGTAGTCCCCAAACTCAGAAGCCGGTATTGGAATTGACTCTAAGACTCAGGAGGCAGCCGTGAACAGACTTCGAATCCTTTCCGCGGCGTTGGGACTGTGCATAGTAATTGCAGCGGCGATCTCATTCGAAAGTAATGCCGACGTGAAATCGTCGCCCACTTTCAACAGAGATGTCGCGCCGATCTTGTACAAGAACTGCATAGCCTGTCATCGGTCGGGTGAGATTGCCCCAATGTCGCTGGTCACCTACAGGGAGGCCAGGCCATGGGCCCGATCCATTCGCGAGAAGGTTGTCACTCGCGAAATGCCTCCGTGGTACGCCGATCCAAATCACGGACAGTGGGCGAATGACCCTCGGCTAACCCAGAAAGACATCAGCACCATAGTGGCCTGGGTGGAAGAAGGAGCCAGGGAAGGCGATCCCAAAGAGCTTCCTCCTATGCCGAAGTTCGCTTCCGGATGGCAGATCGGGGAGCCGGATATCGTTTTTCAGATGCCAACCGAGTACACCGTCCCCGCTGAAGGGGCCATCCCGTATCAGTACTTCACCATCGACCCCCACTTTACCGAAGACCACTATGTTCAAGCGATGGAGGCTCGAGCGGGAAATCTCTCAGTGGTTCACCACATAGTGATCTACGTGCGCGACCCCGGCAATCAGAAACCTCGCAGGGTTGACATCGGCACGGACCTCCTGGGTGCGCTCTCTCCGGGACAGACTCCTTTTAGGGCCGCGCCGGGCACTGCAAAGGTGATAAAGGCGGGCGCGAAGCTGGTCTTTCAGATGCACTACACTCCAAACGGAAAGGAGGCGAAAGATCGTTCCTATGTCGGCCTGATCTTTTCCAAAAAGCCGGTGGAGAAGGTCATCACCACCACTGCGGCCTTCGATACGAGGTTTGTCATCCCGCCAGGCGCGCCCAACCACGAGATCAAAGCCGTATATGAGTTTGAACAGGACTCCCACATCATAAGCTTGAGTCCTCACATGCACCTGCGCGGGAAGGACATCACCTACAGGGCGATCTATCCGGATGGCCGCTCGGAAATCATCCTCGCCGTGCCCAAATACAACTTTGCCTGGCAGGTCTACTATTATCCCCAGAAGTCGCTTGCGATGCCGAAAGGAACGCGCATTGAAGCCGTCGCACACTTCGACAACTCGACCAGGAATGCACTCAACCCTGATCCGGGAAAGGCGGTCAGGTTCGGGGAGCAGACGTGGGACGAGATGATGAATGGGTTCTTCGACTATACAGTGGATAGCCAGAACATTATGAACGCCGGGGCTACAGGAAAAGGATCCAGGTAACAAAGCATCGGAAGATCAGGGCTACTTCAATAGGAGCAGCCCTGATCCCCTCTGCTAAATCACTTCACTCCCATCGAACCGGTCAGCAGCAGCGTACCCCACTGAATCTTGACTCCAGCCTTGCCCTTGTTGTCGGATAAGGTGATCGTCACTTGTTCCGCTGACGCGGGCGCCTTTTCGAACTTCAAAGGAAGTTCGGCTACGTACCCTTCTTTGAGTTCCGGCACGCCCCAGACGCCGGTCTTTGGATGGAAATTTAGAGTCCAACTGTTCTCGCCGGTCTTCTTCAACCATAGCGTGTACTTGCCGGCCTTAACTTCGGTACTCCCTACCATCAGATCAGCCTCCGTCTCAATCTGCGTTGCCTGATTCATTCCGAGGCGCCAAACCGTGCCAACAGGCGCCAATGACAGCAGGTCGCGCCCCTTCAAACTGGGCCGCCCATAGTTGATCGAGATCTTCTTACCCTTGATGGTGACTTCGGTCGTGCCACGGATAGAATCCTGTGCCCACACTGAAGCCGCCAGAAAAACGATCGTCATACATGGAAGCAGTCTGCTTAATCTCATTCTGGATTACTCCTCCAATTAAGTCGTTGCCTACTTCGAGAGATATTATCCGCGCCGTCTCCGCGCAGCAAGTAGAGAAGCGTTGGTCGATCTGAAAGCAACCATCATCGGGGTGGAGAGATAGTCGACTGAGGCGGCGAGTATCGCAGGACCTGATCAGTTACTCGCTGGCATTGAGAAAGCTGGATCGGAACATTGAAGGCTTCTGCTTCACGCCGAAGCTTCGCGCGCCGGGTCGTACCTCGCCAGGCTGCGGGCTGATGCTCCGTCACGGTCGATTCATCCTCAGGCTCTTCCTTCGTGAGCAGGAAGTAGCGGCCTGGAGCGACGTGTTTGAACGAAAACGCCCCGTCCTTATCGATCGGCGCTTCGAAGAAGCGCAAGACCTCGTCGTCGGTCTCCTTTTCTGCCGGCACCAGATGAACACGCAGATTGGAGGGCAGGCTTGCTCCTTGCCTGGAGTGAACCACTCGTCCCCCTACGCCGGCAGCTCCTTCGGCGACGGTAAGGATCACGCCTGCGAGCCGCTCGCTGCGCTTTAGATCAATGCCGTTTCGCGCTGCGTCGACCGGCTTGCCCGCTTGAGTCGGAGCAGGCCGAGTGATCGCTCGGACGAAAGAGTTCTCGCCCGGAAGATCGGCGAGGAGTCGATAGCGTCCGGTCTCCAACGGCTGTATCTTGAACTCCCCCTTTTCGTCGGGGACCCCGTCCGGCGTCTGTGAGAAGGGAGAAGAGGCGATCGACATTGATACCTTCGCGGGTTCTTTGCTTTTGCCATCCTGTCGGGCGACAATCACAGTCTCTCCGGTCAGTGAATTCGATCTGAGGGGGCAGGTCTTGGGATCGGCTCCCTGCGCCTTTTCGAGAACAAGGTGCCCTGAGATGGAACCGACCGGCCCCAGCTCGAGCTCCACTCCAGTCACGTCCGCACCTTTGACCTCAACTCGGCGCGGGCGAGAGGCCATCATGTCGTTGCTCTGGTAGCCGACGGACGCCACCAGGTCGTATTCCCCGTCGGGCACGCCGTCGAAGGCAAACGTCCGCTCGCTATCGCTGAAAAGGCTGGGCGCGAAAGCGTAGATCCCGCCGGTCGCTGCGTGTGTTAGTGTAACCACAAGCGCCGAATACGCCGTCAGTGTGACCTTACCCGATACCGCACCGCTGATAGCATGCCCCCGGCCTTCTCTAAACCGAATGTCGATGCCGCCCGCTTCTTCGCCGCCGCGCACCTTCACTTCGACGGCGGTGTCTCGGGTAGCCGACGGGTAGAACGTCGGAGCGTCATTGTCGTAGCCCTCGAGCGAAATGGCCGAAAGGTTCAGCAGTCCCTTGCCCCCTACTGAAACAAGATAAGACCCCGGCTCGAGACCGAATATCCGGTACACGCCTCGGTCATCCGTCTTCCAGTCTTGAAGGAGTTGCAGAGGATTGAGGCTCCTGGTCCGAGCAACTCCTCCGTTAGGTTCCTTGACCAGCAAGGCTCGGACGCGAATCCCGGCGATCGCTTCACCGTTGGAAGCCGTCACGACGCCGGTAATCACGCCCCCTTTGACCATCTGGAGTGTCACCGAATCGCCAGGCCGATAATAAACGGGTTGTCCGGGAGAGCCAACTGCGGAAACGAATCCAGGGGCGAAAGCTGTGAGATTATAAGCCCCAGCAGCGATGTCATCGAGAGCAAACCTGCCTGTTTCATCAGTCAGCCCCGTTCGAACTTTCACAGTCGCAACTGCGCTCGAAAGGGT
>DASYSA010000290.1:0-37174 GCA_036003885.1 Blastocatellia bacterium
TTGAAGACCGATGTCGTCCTCTACCGTAATGTCATCCGTCACGGCGATCGCGGCATCGTATCTCATTCTTTCGGGAGGGGTGATTTCAGGGTCATCGTGCACGATTCCGAATAAGATGGGCGCTCCCCTGAAGACACCTCTGCTGCCGGCCCACATCATCAATCGGTCCCACGCGCTGCCAACTTGATTGTAAGGTCCAACGTGGCGCACGAAGGCGACTTTCATCACGCTCAAATTCTGGACCCTCGCCGAGAGCGGCGTCGCTGCGGCGGGGGCTGGTCGAAAACTCTCCAGTCGACCGTCTGAAACGAAGTGAACTCCCGACGGCGAGTTGCCATAGGCAACGACTCGATGGTTGTTTCGAAATTCGCTTGGGGATTCGTCAAACATTGCTCGAAAGGCACGGGTGAAGGACTCGTGTGTTTCGTAGCCCGCGTCGAAAGCGATGTCGGTGACCGGCTGGCCCGTGAAACGCAACCGGTGTGCGGCCCGTTCCAGCCGCAGCCGTCGAACGTGTTCCTTGACCGGCTCGCCGACCATTCCCCGGAACACGCGATGAAAATGGAATGCCGAGAAGTGAGAAAGGGAAGCCAGGTCTTCCAGCGAGAGATCCTCGTCGAGATTGTTCTGGATGTGAACCAGGACTCGCAGGATCCGCTTCTTGTAGTCATCGGGTGTTAACGGTCTCATGTTGTGCCCTCGAATTCAGCGTAGTTTGAACGGCCAGCCCAAGCGTGACCGCCGGTATGATCAGATAGGTCAAACCAATATCCGCGACATAGTCCGCAAGCGACATCCTCATCGGCCCATACGAAAACAATGGAAGGTCCAGCAGCAGGTTGATTACCAGCCAGATTGTGCCCAGCCAGGCTCCCTGTTTCAGAGACAAGACCTCGCCACGACGAAAGTAGAGATTGACGAGTACCACAGTCACGACGGTTAGGGCTACGGGCATAATCGAGTCAAACATCACGGGCCAGGATCTCTTCAGTGGAAACAGGGCCATTGAGATCACCAGCGTGAAGAACCAAAGCAAGAACCCGTAGCAGATTACCATTCGCACTGATCGCATATACACGACCTCCGCGGCAATTTGGATCGGTTGATCGATCTGACCGATCGCGCTGAGTCTAACCGAGCTATTGCCTCGGTGCTTGACATTCTTTGCTATTCTGACTGGAGACAGGGGAGATGAACCGCAGACTACGACGTCAGCAGGTGTACTGTTTCGGGGTGATACTCAATAGTCTGGCTTGCCTGTATATCGAGAGCTCTCTTCGCTTCTCGAATAACGATGGGCTGGACGCACCCGCTGCCTATCCAGCCGTCGATGGAGCCGTCGGACTTGATGAGGGCTTTCGACCCGGGCTTTGCTGACTGAGGGCTCTCGTAGGACACAACGGTTGCGATAACGAATTCGCACTCTCGTCCTCGATGTCAATCCCCATACGCGCTCAGATTGTTGTCCTCACTGCTTCCCGTTGTGCTTGCTGATGTGTTGCTCGACTACATCAATGAGAGTATTCAGGCGGGCGTCAGTCTCTTTCCCGCGCTCGGCCAATTCCGCGATCTGACGGTCCACCCGATCTAGTGCCTCGTCGTGGCGTTGAACGACGTTCGTCAAACTCAAAACCACATCTGCCAGCTTGGCGATAGTGGTCGTATTCTCACGGCTCTGCTTTTCCTGCCTGGCTATGTCCTCAACGAATCGAGCTTGTTGCTCGATTATGAAAGCCATCTGGCGCTCTATGTTGTCGCTGCTCATGCCTTTCTCCCGGGGCTGTTGAAATCCAATATTCGGACAACCAGGCCGGGGAAAGCAAGTGTCCGCGAACAAGGAGAATCTGAACTGATTAATCGCTTACGCCCTTCTCTCGCAAAAGTTTCCATACCTTTGCCGGAGTAATCGGTATATCGATGTGCCTCACTCCGAGATGCCAGAGCGCATCCACGACAGCGTTCACGATCGCCGGAGGTGCCCCGACGGTTGCCGACTCGCCTACTCCCTTCGCCCCGAGGGGATGATGCGGCGAAGGCGTACAGGTCTTACCCGTTTCCCACTTCGGCGTCTCTACTGCAGTCGGAACCAGGTAGTTCATGAAGCTCCCTTGCAGGATGTTGCCGCTTTCGTCGTACTGAATCTCTTCGTAGAGCGCCGGAGCCAGTCCCATAGTCAATCCACCGTGCACCTGGCCTTCGACGATCATCGGGTTGATGATATTTCCGCAGTCGTCTACGGCCACAAAGCGACGGACCTTCACTTCTCCGGTTCCCTTGTCGATGTCGACGACACAGATGTAGCTGCCGAAAGGAAAAGTGAGATTCGGCGGGTCGTAGTAAGAGACTGCTTCCAGGCCCGCTTCCATTCCCTGAGGGTGGTTGGTGTAGGCGGCGAGCGCGATCTCTTGAATCGTCTTTACGCGGTCCGGCGATCCCTTGACGAAGAACTTGCCGGGCTCCCACTGGAGATCCTCTTCATGCGCTTCAAGCAGATGAGCGGCGATTTTCTTCGCCTTATCTCGAATCTTCCGGGCTGCCATCGCACAGGCGGCGCCGGCCACCGGTGTGCTGCGGCTGGCGTACGTGCCGAGTCCGTATGGAGCAGTGTCGGTGTCTCCTTCTTCAACTCAAATATCGGCGACAGGGAAGCCCAACTCCTCGGCGATTATCTGTGCGTATGTCGTTTCGTGTCCCTGGCCCTGGGACTTGGTGCCGAACCGGGCAATGACCTTGCCTGTCGGATGGACGCGAATTTCGGCGCTATCGAACATCTTCAAGCCCAGAATGTCGAAGTGCTTCGACGGTCCCGCTCCAACTATCTCGGTGAAGCTGCTGATGCCTATACCCATCAACTCTCCACGCTTACGTTTCTCTGCCTGCTCCTTTCGGAGATCCGCATAGCCGATCTTATCCATCGCGAGTTGGAGCGCGCCCGCATAGTTGCCGCTGTCGTACTCCCAGCCGAGCGTGGACTTGTATGGGAACTGCTCGGGTTTGATGAAGTTTTTCATGCGAAACTCGGCGGGATCCATGCCGAGTTCATGTGACATCAGATCTGCGAGGCGCTCTATCGTGTGTACTGCCTCGGTCACCCGGAACGAACAGCGATACGCAATGCCCCCGGGTGGTTTGTTCGTGTAGGCGCCGTCGACTTCGACGTGTGCGGCTTTCAGATCGTAGGATCCGGTGCAGATGTGAAAGAGGCCGGCCGGAAACTTCGACGGGTTGGCGGCAGCGTCGGTGTAGCCATGATCGGCGATGGTCTTGATGCGAAGCCCGGTGAGCCGTCCGTCCTTCTTTCCCGCCAGTTCAGCAGTGATGTGATAGTCCCGCGCGAATGAATCGGCCTGAAGGTTCTCCATCCGATCTTCAATCCACTTGACCGGCTTGCCGGTAAGCACTGAGGCCGCAACCGCAATCACGTAGCCGGGGTAGACCGGCACCTTGCCCCCGAATCCTCCCCCGATGTCCGGCGAGATGATCTGAATCTTGTGCTCGGCCAGTCCGACGTGCCCGGCGACCAGTGCGAAGACGGTCCTGATCGCGTGCGGTGCTTGCGTCGTCATCCACACCGTCAGCTTGCCGCTGACTTTGTTGAAGTGCGCCACACACCCGCAGGTCTCGATCGACGCGACATTGATCCTCGGGATGTAGATCTCCTCCTTCACAACTACGTCGGCCTCACTGAACGTCTTGTCGGTAGCAGCCTTGTCGCCCCATTCCCAATGCCAGATGTGGTTGTCCTCCTTGCCTTCCTTATCGGTCCGAAGAACGGGCGCATCGGGCAGCAAGGCTTTCTTGGGATCGACCACGACCTCCAGAGGATCGTAGTCGACTTCGACGGCATCGACTCCGTCGGCCGCGATGTACCGAGTAGTAGCCAGAACTGCCGCAACTTCCTGCGCCTGGTACATGACCTTCTCGACCGGGAGCACCATCTGGGTGTCCGACATCAGCGTCGGCATCCAGTGAAGGTTGTACTTTGCAAGGTCCTGTCCGGTAATGACGGCGAGGACTCCAGGGATGGCAAGCGCCTTTGATGTATCGATGTTGCTGATCTTTGCGTGGGCGTAGGGGCTGCGAACGATGTCGAGGTAGAGCATGTCGGGCAGTACGACATCGTCGACGTAGTTTCCCTGGCCTCGAATGAAGCGCGGGTCTTCCTTTCGCTTGACTGAATGGCCCATGCCGCCGATCTCTGCTGATGTTCTTGGTTCCATGTTAAGCACCTCCCTGCTGCAGCTTCTGAGCGGCGTATTGATATGCCTTCACGATGTTGACGTACCCGGTGCAGCGGCACAGATTGCCTGAGATGGCGTGGCGAATCTCATCTTCAGAAGGACTTGGATTGCTCTGAAGGTAAGCGTAGCCGGTCATCAGCATGCCGGGCGTGCAGTATCCGCACTGCAATCCATGCTCCTGAAAGAATCCTTCTTGAATCGGATGAAGCTTCCCGTCCTGTTCGAGACCTTCGACCGTGAGGATCTCGCGGCCGTTGGCCTGGATCGCGAAGACGGTGCATGACTTCAGGGCCTTGCCATCCATCACGACTGTACAGGCGCCGCAGTGGCTCGTTTCGCAGCCAATGTGCGTGCCGGTGAGGCGAAGGTTCTCGCGAAGGAAGTGGACCAGCAGCAGTCTCGGTTCCACTTCCGCAGTGTGCTCGACGCCGTTGACTCTCACTTTGATACTGGCCATGGTTAAGCTCCTCCTCTGGCGCGCGCAAGTGCCAGCTTGAGCGCTCGCGCGCCGAGCACCCGTACAAGATCACGTTTGTATTCGGCCGATCCCCTGATGTCGTCGACAGGTTGAGACTCCCCGGCTGCAATCGTGGCAGCCTGTTTGATCGTAGCTTCATCAAGCTCCTTGCCCTGCAAGAACGCTTCAGCCTGTCTTGCCTTCAACGGAGTAAAGCCCACATTAGTCAAACCGACGCCGGCTCGCTGGCAAGGACCTGACCTGTGGAGTGTGATCTGCGCTGCGACGCCCGCCGTTGCGTAGTCGCCGACTTTCCGCTCGAGCTTCAGGTAGGCGCCTCCGCTGGAGGGCGGAGGAATCGGGATTCGGATCTCCTTGAGTATCTCATCCGGTTGAAGAGCAGTGGTGAACAGAGCGGGGAAGAACTCCTCGATCGGGATCTCTCGCTGGCCCTTCGGACCGACAGCAACAAGGACCGCCCCAAGAGCGAGCATAGTTGCAGGATGATCATTCGCGGGATCGCCGTGGGCCAGGTTCCCGCATACAGTCGCCTGGTTTCGTACCAGCGGGTCAGCTATCACCGAAGTGGTGTCGATGAGGATCGGGCAGCGCGACTTCACAAGGGCCGAGCGTTCGAGATCGCTCTCCCTCACCAGCGCGCCGATTCTCAACGTGCCATCGACTTCGGAGATGTAATCGAGATTGGGGATGCAATTGATGTCGACAATGTGCGGAGGCGATGCGAGTCTCAGCTTCATCATCGGGATCAGGCTCTGTCCGCCCGAGAGAATTTTGGCGTCGGGGCCCAGCTTTTGGAGAAGCGAGACTGCTTCGTCCAGAGTGCCGGGCGCAGAGTATTCAAAGCTGCGAGGTATCATAGGGCCTCACCTCCATAAGTTTTGGTCGACCCGTGCGGTGTGTGTCTGCAATGCTGGGACATTCTCAGAGATTCAGCACCGAGAGTATGGCGAAGGTTTCTTCGTGGTGAAACGGCCGCTTGTGTTGCGCGCTAACGATGCTGAATTACTGCACAACCCTCAACTCTTCGCAAGAGAGATCACAACCTGATTCAGCCCTTGCGTGCTTTAGCATACTCATCGTTACAAAAGGCGTCAAACCAGTTAGTGCACGTGACGATTGTGGCATTTCATGGCGCCTGCGGAACGTAGGTGACCTTGCGGTAGGTTGATCAGTACAGTTTACTGAATACAGAAGGAGCCTCTCCTGTTAATCAACCCAGTTCACAACCTTGAGGCCGGCAATAGCTTTGAAGTGACGCACATTTCGTGTGACGACGGTCGCACGATTGGCGAGGGCGATACTGAGTCTCCTTGTGATTTGGCTGCCTTTTGGTATAGTGAGGAACCCGCTCAAAAACCATGTCAACCTCAAAGGGCTCGTCAATTCGGAAGGTGGCGATTGCCAGCTTCGTTGGCACCACAATCGAGTGGTATGACTTCTTCCTGTATGGCACTGCCAGCGCGTTGATCTTTGGGAAGCTCTTCTTTCCAAACTACGATCCCTTGACCGGCACTCTGGCCTCGTTTGGAACCTACGCGGTTGGGTTCGTGGCGCGCCCCATCGGAGGAATTGTTTGCGGTCACTTCGGCGACAGGATCGGACGCAAATCCATGCTGGTCCTTACCCTCCTCATCATGGGCGTCGCTACGTTTTTGATCGGGTTGCTTCCGACCTACAACCAGATAGGCGTATGGGCGCCTGTTCTGCTTATCGTTCTGCGGGTCGCCCAGGGATTTGGAATCGGGGGAGAGTGGGGAGGCGCGGTGCTGATGGCGGTGGAGCACTCCCCTAAAGGCAAGAGGGGATTCTATGGAAGCTGGCCCCAGATCGGAGTGCCGACAGGTCTTTTGTTGGCGACTGTTGTCTTCACGCAAATCTCGAAACTACCCGAGGAGGCGCTGCTGTCCTGGGGTTGGCGCGTGGCATTTCTCGTAAGCATCCTGCTAGTAGCGGTCGGACTCTTTATCAGGTTGGCGGTTGTGGAGCCACCGGTGTTCGCCGGCATAAAGGAGGCCCGCACCGAAGCACGAATGCCAATCCTCGACGCGGTGCGGCAACACCCGAAAAACGTGCTGCTCGCGATGGGTGCGCGTTTCGCCGAGAATGGAGCCTTTTACCTGTTCACCGTGTTTATCTTGACTTACGCGACACAGGCTCGAATCGGCTTTACCAGCAAGTCGGTATTG
Organism: Blastocatellia bacterium; assembly: GCA_036003885.1. Classification (GTDB taxonomy): domain Bacteria; phylum Acidobacteriota; class Blastocatellia; order UBA7656; family UBA7656; genus DASYSA01. Next base: position 6,906 of record DASYSA010000290.1, read on the forward strand.
CAGGCTGTGTCGATTGCTGCAGCGATCGAATTAATTGCGATTCCGGCTTTTGGCGCACTTTCAGACCGAGTGGGTCGAAGGCCGGTATACATGTTCGGCGCGATCTTCACCGGGCTCTTCGCATTTCCTTTCTTCTGGCTGATAGACGCCGCTAATCCCACTCTGCTCGTGTTGGCGGTTGTGGCTCCGCTTGCTCTCGGACACGCCGCTATGTATGGACCGCAGGCGAGTTTCTTCTCGGAGCTCTTCGGCACGCGGGTTCGGTACAGCGGCGCATCGCTCGGCTATCAACTCGCTTCCGTGTTGGCAGGGGGGCTGTCTCCACTCATCGCTACCAGCCTTCTCCGACGGACGGGCAGCTATCAACCGATTGCGTTGCTCATCATAGGAATGGCCGTGGTAACCACCGTGTCGGTCTACCTGGCCGCCGAGACTGCCCACAAAGATATCCACGCCGAACCCAGTGCCGGCTACGTGGAGGGCTAGGAGAAATTCGAAATTCGAAATTCGAATTGCGTTGTTGCGAAAGCGAATTCTCGCAATTCGAAATTCGAATTTCGAATTTCGAATTTCTTCCTGAGGAGGCTTGCTGATGGCGTTCAAGATTGAAGAAAAGTTTGAACTGCAGGCACCGGTCGAACGAGTGTGGAAATACCTGATTGACCCCGCGCAAGTAGCGGTGTGTTTACCCGGAGCCGAACTTCTGGAGAAGCAAGACGAACGCACGTTCCTCGGCGCCGTCAAAGTGAAAGTCGGTCCTGTGACCATGTCCTACAAAGGCACGGTGAAGTTCACCGACGTAGATGAGCAATCGCATAAGGTGCGGCTCGTGGGGGAGGGAAGGGAGGCCGGGGGAGGCGGATCGGCGAAGATGACAATGGTCAGCAAGGTAACGCCGCTTTCAGGTGGGGGCTCGCTTGTAGAGGTGACTACCGAGATGGAGCTTGTCGGAAAGATTATCCAGTTCGGACGAGGAATGATCGAAGAAGTTTCCAGGCAACTCTTCCGGCAGTTCTCGGCATGCGTGAAGCAGCATCTTGAAGTTGCTGCTGAGGGGGTGCCTGCCGATGCGGACTCCGTGGCCCCCACACGAGCTGTGAGGGCCACGCCGTTGGCCATTCGCGCTTTATGGGCGGTGCTCGGGAGATTTGTCATGCGCCTGTTCGGAAAACAGGCTAAACCCTGAGTCGCGACCTCCCTGAACGCAACCCGTGAGTCTCTCATCTTCAGCGACTGCGGATAGAATGCGCTTGATGAGCACTCCATCACAGTGCAGAGTCGGGTCAGCGGCGACCGTATTTGACCAGATGGTACACAGCACCGCCGCCACCTCCAAGCAAGGCTCCAATGCCGGCGCCCTTCTTGCCGCCCGCGATCGCGCCGATGCCTGCACCGATTGCGGCAGGAGCAGCTATCCTGAGAATCATGTTTCTGGTCGAATGGCCGCGGCGAGCAACACCTCTGCTGGTGCTCACTCTAACGACGCGAGTCCGAGGATAATAGGCCCTCCTGACACTCGCTGCCTGATAGCTTTCGGCCCGTTCCCCCAGATCCGCCTGGGCATCTCTATATCCGGCTCGATAGCCATCATCGAACCGCGTCTGTTCTGTCGCTGCCGAGTCATTCGTCGCCTCGGAAGACGCCGATCCCGTGTTCCGGGCCCGTTCGTTCCCCGACTGGACCGCACCGGTCGACGCATTGGCACCCTCAGAGGTCCTGGTTGTGAACCATGCTAAACTTGCGAAGGAAAGGACCAGTAAGAGGGCACTGGCTATGAACTTTTTGCTTGTGTGCAGAGTCATTCCTATACACCTCCCAATTGGTAGATGACCTAAATGTGTGGATTTTGGATGCCGACCCCGGCATCTCGCGTTTCCCTGGTTGGAACTCGCAATCTCCATTCCACAATCGCCTCCAACCTCCAAAGATCTGTGGAGGCTGGAGAAAACATTCTTCTCGGACCCGCTGGAAGACACAAAGGCGCACGAAATCAATCCATAATTGCCCCAGGTGGTGCATTGATCCTTCAGGAGAGATCTCTTGTGGAGCGGACGTAACGTGCGGAACTTTTATGCCAGCACAGCCCTCACTCTTGATCAGGCAAGTGGCGATTGCTAGAGTACGTTCGCCTGAGCGACTAAGCGGAAAGACCATGGAACAGGCGACATCCAGTCTCAGCCTGGTAGAGCGTGTTAAGAACGGCGACCACGCAGCTTTTGCTCTGCTCTTCGAAAAGTACAAGCGGCGGCTTGCTGTTCTTATCCATTACAAGCTCAGCCCGGAGCTAAGGCGTTTCGCCGAGGTCGACGACGTCCTCCAGGAAACCCTGATCGAGGCGTATCGTGACATTGATAGTTTCTCTTATCGGAAGCCAGGTAGTTTATTCACCTGGTTGTCGCGAATCGCCGATCACGTGATCGCCGACCTGGCGCGCTTCCACGGCAGACAAAAACGCCATCCGGCGGACTTGATTCGGTTCCGGTCCGAGAGCAACCCGGAAGGCCCCGAACCGGTGGATACGAGAACGCCAAGCCGGGTCCTCTCAGAGAAGGAGGGAGTACTCGCGCTGATTGAGAGGCTGAATCAGTTGCCCGAGGACTATCGACAGGCGATCCTGCTGTCAAAGGTCGAGGGCCTATCGACAGAAGAGGTAGCAGCGCGAACCGGTCGCTCCAAAGAAGCGGTTGCTTTGCTCCTGCACCGCGCCATCAAACGATTCCGCGCTATTCAAGACTCGGCTCTGAAGTGAGCGTCAAGACTACGGAATTGTGCTGTCGCAGCGAACTCAGGGACAGGCAGGGAGTGCCGTGAACAATGCTCGAGCCAGACGAAAAAAACCCTGAAGGGGAAACCGAGAATCCATCCGAGCGCGAGCAATTGATTGCAAACGCCGTAGCGGAGTACCTCGACCAGGAGACGCTCGGTGTAACGATTGCCCTTGAGGAGTTCTGCAGGATGCATAACGACCTGGAGCCCGATCTCCGAGGCCAGATCCAGGCTCTCGATCAGATCGACACAATCCTGCAATTCGACACGCAACTCGCTCCGGCGGAGCGCGATCCTGCACAAGAGGCCGAGCCAGCCAATCCGGATCGACTGTCCGGCAATAAGATCCTGGGGGAGATCGGAACCGGAGGAATGGGACGTGTGTTCCTCGGCTTTGACGAAAGGCTTGGGCGGAAGGTCGCGATCAAAACTCTCAGGACAATTTACGCAGAGAATCCAGCCCTGCGTACGCGCTTCATGCAGGAGGCGCGAGCAATGGCTCGCCTGAGTCATCGACATATTGTCCGGATATACAACCTGGGTAGCGAAGATGAAGTCCCGCACTTTGTGATGGAGTATTTGGAGGGGACTTCGCTCACCATCGTGGCCGAACGGTTGACTCTCCGCCAGAAAGTGGAGCTGATGCAAAAAGTGGTCGCCGCCGTCGACTTCCTGCATCAGCATCAGGTAATACATCGCGACCTGAAGCCCGGAAACATAGTTGTAGGTCCGGACCTCGAACCAAAAGTCCTCGATTTCGGTCTCGCCCTTCACATGGACGAACAGGGGGCCCGGCTCACTTTGGCCGGTGAAATCGTGGGTACGCCCAACTACTTTTCACCCGAACAAGCGCGCGGGGCCGGGCCGCTGGACGCGCGCAGCGACATATTCTCGTTGGGTGCGATACTCTACCAACTGCTTACGGGGATCACGCCATTTCGCGGAGAAACGGTGCGTGAGCAGATTGAGCTCATCTGCGAAGAGGATCCGGTGTTGCCTCGACGCATAAATCCGGTTATTCCGGGCGATCTCCAGAACGTCTGCATGAAGGCGCTCGAAAAGAGGCCGGAGGATCGTTATGCGTCGGCTCGTGAGATGTCTGACGACCTCGGCCGATACCTTTCGGGCGAGCCGGTCCTTGGTCTGCCCTCCTCGTACTCGCGAATGATGTCGGGTAAGATTGAGCAACACCTGCGCGAGCTCCGGGGTTGGAAGCAAGACGAGATTCTGTCCGAGCACGAGTTCGACTCTTTCAAGAAGGTCTACGACCGGCTGGTCGAGCCGGAGGATGCCTGGATCATGGAGGTGCGACGGCTGTCGGTACCGCAGGTGAGTCTCTACCTGGGCGCGTGGCTGCTGGTAACCGGCGCTGCGTTGATCGTGCTTTTCCAATACCTGGGTCTATCAGGTCTGACGGCTGTGTTGGTAGTAGCGGGCGGGGCGGCGCCAACCGGTTACCTGGGCATACGTTCCTGGAAGAGGGGCAATTTTCGGGTCGCCATAGCCTATCTCCTGGCGTTCTGTCTACTCCTGCCGATCACCCTCGCAGTCGCAATGAGCACATTGGGGATCGCCGCGTCGCTCACACAAGGACGAGAAGATCTCGAGCTGCTTTGGAAGTTCCCGTCGTTCAAGAGAACCACCAATGCCCAGTTATGGTGGTCGCTCCTGTTATCAGTTCCATCCTATTACCTGCTGCGTCGCTTCACAGGGTCAGCGGTCTTTTCGCTGGTCCTGGCAGTTAATATCGCAATGCTGAGCCTCGTCACTCTTCTTCGAATGGGCATGCTGGAGTGGCTGGAGCAGGACCCTGGGAAGGTCTATTTTCATCTGATTCCGATTGCGATCTTGTTCTTTGCAGGCGGCCTTGTCATCGAGCGGCTCGGGCATACGTCGGACTCGCGCTACTTCTATCCCTTTGCGGTAGTGTTTACTCTGATTGCGCTGAGCGGAGTGGCGGCTTTTCACCACCCCTATGCCGACTGGTTGAAGTCAATCGCTCCGATAACAAGGGGACAGGTGGAATACCTGTTCATAATCAACGCCGGGGTCTACCTTGTGATGCAGTATCTGTGTGACCGAGTCTCGACGGCCCAGATGCGCTCAGTGGCAAAGTCACTCAGATTTGTAATTCCGGGCCACGTGATGACTTCACTGCTCCTGCTGGGCATCGCGGCATCAGCTCTGTGGGAAGAGACTCCGGACAATACAGCGCTCCGACTCGAGGCGCGAGTCTTCGAAGTGCTATTGCCCGTTGCCGCGTGCGTTTTTGTCTTTGGAAGCATTCCCAAACAGATGAAGAACTTTTTTGCCAGCGGCTTGCTGTTTCTCGCAATCGGGATCGTTCGTGTCCAACAGGACCTGTTCAAGGACAGCGCGGTATGGCCAGTGGGTCTTCTTCTGCTCGGTTTTCTCCTGATGCTGGCCGCGGCCAACTACTCCCCGATCAGGAGAACCCTGATTGGACTTGCCTCCCGCAAAACCCCGTGACTCAGCTCGGGTAACGTCAGCTTCACGCTTCCTCCTTTGCTCTCTTCAGGCAAGCTTCAACCTGCCCTCTGAGCATTCTGACCGGATAAGGCACTCTTTATCCTCCAGGACGTTTTTTTCTCATGGGTGAAATCTTAAGCAACAAATGTCGCTATTCCCTATTAGCCGAGAGCCGACGGCGAACCGACAACGGTAAACCGAGGGGATCGGGTATTCGAATCGATAGAGGAAAGGCAGGTTGAAAATATGCGAATTCTTAGAAGTCTTCCAATCTTTGCAGTTGTTCTGTTGATGACTGCGTGCGTGCCCTCGCTTTATCCGCTGTACACTGAAGGAGATCTGGTCTTCGAACCTTCGCTGGTTGGGACCTGGGTTGTCGAAGATGATGGACACCAGACCATCTGGACTGTGTCGAAGTCGGGCGAAGGGTATGAAATGGTTGATGTCGAGGAGGATGAGGATCCGGCGAAATTCGATGTCCGTATGGTGAAGCTTGGCGGCCACACTTTTCTCGATCTCTATCCGGCGGAGCAAGAACTAAACAACGGGCTCTACAAGTTACATATGATCCGGGCGCACACCTTTATGAAGGTCACACTTGCTGGGGACTCCCTTGGTGTAACGATGCTGGACCAGGACTGGCTCAAGAAAGCTTTGAAGGCAAAAGAGCCGGAGCTAGCCCATCAAAAGCTTGCGGATGGGGATCTTCTGCTGACGGCGCCGACCGCTGAGCTTCAGGAGTTCATTCTGAAGAGTTGCGCAGATCCCGCCGCATTCGGCGACCCGGTTGTTTTTACCCGACGACAAACAGTGAGGGAACCACGCACAGGTGAGAGCGCGGTAACCTCGGGATTTGTGAAGCGACCGGGTTAGCGTGGCACGTGGGCGGTGGTCCAAAACGGGGACCATCGCCCAGGCTGGTTCAGAACGTGCTTCTTCAGATTAGACTGGCGGCTGTACAGTCTCGATTTCGACCTCCTGGTTCTTCGCTCGCACCTTCCGCAGCCTCGCCACTCCTTCTCTTATGAGGTGGTAGATCGTCCGCCGGTTCTGAAATATCACTTTCAGCCAGGCACGCGTGCCCATTTGCGGGAAGTAGATGCCGCGAAAGAAGAGCCGCGACACCAGATGTATGATTCGGTCCGCTACAGGCTTATCGCCGATCGACTCAATCGCTTGTGCATTCCTCTCAGGGCTGTAGGAGGACGACCACGCGTGATTGACCTCGCTCCGGGCTTCGACGGTCGTGATCTTCAGTGGTGTATGAGCCATTTCAAAAGGAGCAAAGTCCAACCAGTGTAACGGGCGAGTCAGTCGCCCCGCCTTTTCCAGCCGCGTGTAAAGCGGAGTCGCCGGAAATGGCGTAAGCAATCCGAAGACGGGGAGCCCCGGCGGCCAGTTTCGAACCTGTTGAAGAGTACGCTCGGCCACGCCTTTTGTGTCGTTATCCATTCCGAAGATGAACGAGGTGATCGCGTAGACGTTGCGCCGTGCCAGCCGGTCGAGTATCACACCGTACTCTCCCGGTTTGCTGAAGCCCTTGTTCACGTCGGCCAGGTTGACGGGGTCGATTGATTCCATTCCTATGAAAACCCACTTACCGCCCGAGTCGGCGATAAGATCAACCAGTTCCTCATCGCGCAGCAGGTTGGCGCTTATCTGGGCGACCCAGGGCAACTGTGCTTTCGCGGCGATAATGTCACGGAGTAGTGACTTGGTGCGCTTGGTATTGATGGCCAGATTATCGTCAATAAAGAAGACCGCCATCTGTCCGCGCTCTTTGCGGGCGCGCTCTTTGAGACGCAGCAGTTCGTCGACCACGCTTTCGTTTGTGCGAAAGCGAATCGAGTCGCCGAAGAAACCGGTGACCGTGCAGAATTCGCATCCGTATGGACAACCGCGCCCTGTCTCGATCGGAACTACGTGAAAGGTGCGCCAGTCGTTCGCGAAGCGCGCCAGTATGGGACGCATGATTTTTGGCACGAGGCTGAACTGCTTAAGGTCCAACGTATCCCACGGGATAATCGGATAGGGTTGGAGACTGGGCTTGCGATCGTTCCCCTTCTCATCAATCTCGGGTTGATAGACCTCTTTCAGCTGGCCGCGCGCGGCGTCCTCAACGATGAGAGGCCATGTCTGGTCGGCCTCACCGAGGGCAATCGCGTCTGCGTGGCGGGGCCCGCCGTTCCGACCCAGTGGTTCATCGGGCACTTCGGTGACGTGGGGCCCTCCCATCACGACCGGTATTCCGGCAGCGCGCAGGGCGTCAGCCATGCGGTAAGCCCTCGCGATCATCCTGGTCATCGCTCCGATTCCGACGAGTCCAATCCCTTCCTTCCGGGCGAACGCAACGAGCTCTTCCTCGTTCATTGCCTGTGCGTTGCCATCTATCAGGATGACCTCGTGGCCGGGCGGTGTCAGAGCTTGCAGAAGGAACATCCAAAGATGAGGCATGAAGTTTCGCGTCACGCCGTTATCAGGGTTGTAGAGTAGAATTCGCATCCTTTCCTTCCTCACTCTGACTTAGAGAGTCAGCATCGAACGCCGACGTCTGGCATATTGTTACTGAGCAGAAAGAAGGACATCGCCTATCGCAATCACCGGCTGCTCAGGAATTCAGTTATGGGTTTGGGGCTCAGTTTTGAGTTCTCATCACAACGCTCACTCTGTCGAGCCCGGTCTTTTTAGCGTTGCGGAAGCGCATCCGAAACAAGCTCCTTCATGAAGACTCTGGCCACTCGAACCCTCGCTTCATTGAAGGGTGCCTCTAATGACGGGATTAAAGATACCCTTAAACCCTACCGCACGCAACCATCCTGCGCGAACCCGGTGAGCGACAGGGTATTTTGGCCACCGGCTGCCAAAATATACCCTGGATAGACCCCGCCCTTCCGCTGAAGGTGAAAATCGATGGTTCCAGGCTTTCGCAGCCAGGATGCCCATCAGTCTTGCGCCGCGACCGCAGACAGTCTTGAGATCAACTGTGTAATGAAAAAGACTGTTGACTAATCTCGCCGAGGGACAATAATGACTCATACCCCCACATCGTTTGTGTCTCATCTCACACGGGGAAACCCAGAGGTTTGCCTTTATCTGACCCTTTCATTTCTGATGCGAAAATTGACGTGACTCTAATCTTCTCCGCCACCCGAAGTGGAGCAGGTGTCTCTTGAGCCTGGGATTCACGGTCGTTCTGCGGTCTAAAAGAGCAATTGCTCACCGGCTGCGAGGCAAAAGTGATGACTCGAAAGAAGAAGATTCTGCTGGTCGACGACGCTGAAACGATATTGCTTATGGAAACGATGTTCCTGGGCAAGGGATCCTACGACTTTGTTACAGCAAGAGACGGACAGCAGGCCATAGAACTGGCCGAATCGGAACTCCCCGACCTGATTCTGCTTGACGTGGTTATGCCCAAGCTCAACGGTTTTGAAGCTTGTCTTCGACTAAGAAACTCGACCGCAACAAGGTCCATACCGATCATCATGGTGACGACGCGGGGCGAGGGAACAAACGTCGAGAAAGGATTCGAAAGCGGAGCCACCGACTACATCACGAAACCGATCGACGGTCTGGAGCTATTGTCAAAGGTCAGGAGCTATCTTGGTGAGTGAAAAGAAGAAGAGAAACTGAAGGGTATTGAACTGGAGGCTATGTTCTTTAGGATCCGTGAAGAAAAGCAGCGCCCTGTGGCGAGACGAGTCAGCGCGTGATTGCAGGGAAAACAGATGCCAGACTTTGCGCCGAACGGTTTCGCCCAGCGAGCCGGAACAAAGCCAAACGAGGATGGGCAGCCGACGGCCGAGCCAAATCGGAAGGGTGTTTACCTCCATTCGGGTCAGCTCTACGCTTCGAATGAACCGAGCTCGATCACGACGATCCTCGGATCTTGTGTGGCCGTTTGCATGTGGGATGATCTCTACGGTTTCGGAGGGGCAACCCACTATCTTCTTCCCCACAGAGTTAGCAGCGGCCGTGGTTCGGTGAGGTTTGGACACTTCGCAATCGAGCAACTGATCGGCAGGTTGCTGGCTATGGGCGGCATGCGCAGCAATCTCAAGGCCAAGATATTTGGAGGATCCTGCATATTCGCGGGATTCAATAAACTCGAAGAGCAACTCGGGACAAGGAATGTCGAGGTTGCGCTTCAAATTCTCGAGAACGAACGAATACCGATCGTCACCCACGATGTGGGGGGACCCCAGGGGCGAAAGTTGATCTTCAACACCGACTCTGGCGATGCCTGGATCAAGTTGCTCTAGCGGGTTTGCTATGGAAATCAACTTCGAATCCATCCTTAAGACCTTCAGGGCTGAGTCAGAGGAACATCTGCGCAAGATGGAGGAGTGCATCATTGCGCTGGAATCCAATCCCGACGATGAGGAAGCTCTCCGAACGATCTTCCGAATCGCCCATACAATAAAGGGCAGCTCCTCGTGCCTGGGACTGCAGGGGGTGACCGAATTCTCCCACGAGCTGGAGAGCATTCTCGAGCTTATGCGCAAGCGTCGAATTGCCACAGACCCGCCGCTCTTTTCGCTCCTTCTCAAATCTGTCGATGCCCTCAGGGAAATGGCGTCCATCGCGGCGATCGGCGATGACGAACTCAACCCGAGGCATCGCGGCGTGATGAACCTGCTGATTGCGGAGGCTAATCGCGCCCACTTGTCTGCCGATGGTTCGGTTGATGGAGCCATTACCGCAGGACCGGCAGGTCGGCCGCGCACGGCTGACGAGTCCCACTTCACCAGCGACCAGGCCAAAACACTCAGAGTCGATATTGGAAAGCTCGACAGCCTGCTGAATCTGACAGGCGAGATTGCGATAGCCCGCACGCGCATACGACAAATGCTTGAAGATCAGATTGGGCGAGAAGGCGCGGACATACTCGAGGCATATCAAGAATCCGACCGCCTTCATCTCGATCTTCAGGAGATGGTGATGAAGGTGAGGATGGTTCCATTGGACTCCATTTTTCGCCAGTACATGCGCACGGTTAGAGACCTGGCAAAACTTGAAGGAAAGGCCGCGCGGCTGGTCATCGAAGGCGGAGACGCTGAGGTAGACACGACCGTCGTGGAACACCTCAGGGATCCGCTGGCACACATGATCAGGAACGCGATCGACCACGGGATTGAGCCGCCGGAGACGAGACTGCTGGAAGGGAAAGATCTGGCAGGCTGCATAACACTCCGGGCATTTCGTGAAGCCGGTCAGATCATCATTCAAGTAGCCGACGATGGTGCTGGGCTGCAAAAGGAAAAAATAATTGCAAGGGCTCGATCCCTCGGGCTGATTTCAGCTCAGCAGGAACTGCTCGACAGGGAGATTACTCAGCTAATACTCGAACCAGGCTTCTCCACCACTGAAACAGTCACCGAGTTCTCTGGCAGAGGCGTTGGAATGGATGTCGTCCGAAGAAACATCGAAGCGCTCGGCGGAAGAATCACAATCGACAGTCGTGATGGAGAAGGAACCTGTGTGACCATCTGCCTCCCCCTTTCGCTGGCCATTATCGAAGGCCTCGCGGTGGGAGTCGGCGCAGAGACTTTTGTGATTCCATTGAGCACCGTTCTTGAATGCATGGACCTCGCGGAAAGCGATGAGGCCCGAAGTAAAGTCAGCGGCATCGTAAACCTGCGAGGAAAGATGGTTCCATACGTTCGTCTGCGCAAGGTTTTCGATATGCGTTCCGAACCGCCGGGACGCGAGAACCTTGTCGTGGTCAAGAACGATCATGAGATGGCAGGGCTTGCTGTTGACGATCTTTTCGGCGAGAGCCAGGTAGTTCTCAAGCCGCTGGGAGCATTGTTTCACGGGCTGCCTGGGCTTTCGGGATCCACAATACTCGGCAACGGTCGAGTTGCGTTGATCCTTGATGTCCCGACTCTCTTACGTAGCGTTGTCAAGGAGAAGGGTGAGATGGCGCTCAGCCCCCGTTGAGAAGCTGGAGGGAAGCGCCCGAAGGGACCGCTCCCCGTTTGTCCCCAAAACCGGCATCGATGGCCGATCGTTCAGCAAGTGTAGACACATCGTTGAGCAGCCATTTCTACTCTAGAGTGGAGACCCAACAGATCAAGAGGTGAGATATGAACATGACAACCACACAAGAGATTCGACACCGCGCCCTGTCCACGAATGCTCGCAAACACCTGGTGAGTAGCCGCTCAATTGCCAGGCCGCTGCTTCTGGCAGTAACTGCATTTGCTTTGCTCGGTTCCCTCTGGATTTGCGCCGCCGCTCAATCCGAATCGGGAAGCGCGGCAATGGAGGGAACCGTAACCGGCCCTAACAACACCGCAGTTGCTGGAGCTACGGTCACAATTCGCAATCAGGAGACCGGTTACTCGCGCACAGTCGTCACAGATGCCAACGGTCGCTTCGCCGCAGGGGTCATGCCGGTAGGCGCCTACGCCGTCAAAGCGGCGGCAACCGGGTACGCGGTGACGAAGTTCGAGGGCGCCCAGTTGACGGTTGGTAGCCGGACTACGATCAACCTGGTCCTGCAGCTGCCGTCCAGTGGAGAGGGTGGAGTCGTCGTGTCCGCTCCCAGGGAGAGCATCGACCATGAAGAGATGGGATCAAGCTCGAGCCTCGGCCTGCGATTCATCAGCGGACTGCCTCTCAGAGGGCGCAACTTCACTGAGTTCGCGAAGTTAACCCCCGGAATCGTACAAGAGTCTGACCGCTTTGGCCTCGCCGTCTCAGGACAGCGCTCCATCAACTCAAACGTAGCCATCGACGGGGCCGACTTTAACGACGCCCTTCAGGGCAATCAACGAGGAGGCAATGACGCCGTCTTCTTCTTCCCTCAGACCGCGGTACGCGAGTTTCAGGTCGTCAGAAGCGGCGCGACCGTCGAGGTGGGGCGAACCAGCGCCGGCTTCGTCAATGTCGTCACCAAGTCAGGCGGCAACCACTTTCACGGCGAGGGTTTCTATCTGAACCGAAATGCGCACCTGACATCACCGAATGCGTTCGACCGATCCCTGGGGAACAAACAGAATCACTTTGGCGGCTCGATCGGCGGGCCAATCAAAGCAGACCGGGCGTTCTTCTTTGTGGGCGCCGAACGGAACTATCTGCAGGTCCCCTTCATAGTCAAGTTCAAGAGTCAGCCAGCAGGAGTCACCGTGCCGGCGGCACTCGCTTCTTTGGAGGGCGAGCATCAGGGGACGAACAATCCGACGGCCATTTTTACCCGCACCGACATCACGCTGAGCAATCGAGACTCTCTCAACTTCTCTTACGCCTACTCCCGGCTAACCGGCAAGAACTTCAATCCGGAGCTCACACCGGATAACGCGGTGGCCAACTTTGTCCGAACGGGATCGAGCCATGCGGTCAAGGCCAGCTTTATCTCGGTCTTCAATCCGTCTCTGTTGAATGAGCTTCGAGGCCAGTTTGCGAATGACAACCGCGACGAATCTCCAATCGTGAATCGGCCGCTTATCGTGATTGGCGGGTTTGGCAGCCTTGGTGGCGACACGGGGCGGCCCCGCACCTATGACGCGGCTCGATACCAGCTTACGGACAATATGAGTGTCAATCGCGGCCAGCATCAGTTCCGTTTAGGGTTCGACTTGAACGTCAACCGAATGATACAGAGCAGAATCAACAACGTTCAGGGTCGCTACGATGTTCTTTCACTCGCCGACTATGTGATCGGAAAGGTCGACCGCTACAGGCAAACGCTTCCGGCTTCCACGTCCAGCGATCTGGTGTTCAATGGTACCCAGAGGGAGCTCGCATTCTATGCGCAGGATAAGATTGCCATTCACCGAAACCTGATGATCACCGCGGGCCTTCGCTGGGAAGGGCAGTGGAACCCGCAACCGGATAATCCTAACCTTGCTTTGATCGAGACCACGAGAATCCCAAACGACCTGTCCCAGTGGCAGCCCAGAGTAGGATTGGCGTGGAACGTGTCCCCCAGCGGTAAGACCGTCGTGCGATTTTCAGCCGGCCTCTACGACTCACGAACACCGGCTACGCTCATACAGCGCGTGGTCACCGAGAACGGAGCGTCCTCCCTGTTTGTCGACAGCAAGGCAGACAAGAGCCTGCTCAGCCTCCTTCACTTTCCTGATGCGCTCACTTCGCTGCCGGCCGGCATCAAGCTTGCGGTGCCATCCGCAGTCGGTTTTGAACAGCAATTCCAGAACCCTCGGTCATTTCAGACATCGGCTCAGCTGGAAAGCGCTGTCGGAACAAAGATGGTGCTCTCGCTCGGCTATGTTCATGGGTCAACCTGGAGCCTTCAGCGCCGCATCGACCGCAACCTTCTGCCACCTGTGGCGAACGCAACAGGGACTCCTATCTTTCCCACAGTCAGGCCGAATCCCACAATCAGCCGCTTCTCGGTGAATGAGTCGTCTGCGCATTCGAGATACGATGGGATGACGGTAACGGCGACCCGGCGAATGGCGGCCAGGTTGTCGCTTCAGGCCAACTACACACTTGCTCGCTCCCTTGATGATGACTCGAATGAACGAACATTCAATCGCGAGACGGATCTCAACCCATTCGATCTCACGCTCGAGAGATCCTATTCAACGCAGGATGTTCGTCACTCTTTCAATGTCACGGGTCTCGCCGATTTGCCGGGAGGCCTGGAATTCAGCGGAATCGTCCTTGCCCGCTCGGCATTCCCTTACACGCCGGTGATTGGGTTCGACACCCAGAATGACGGAAACGACGTGAACGATCGCGCGATCATCAACGGTCGCGTGGCCGGAAGGAACAGCCTTCGACAGCCGTCGTTCTTCAATCTGGACCTGCGGCTCCTGAAGGCCCTCAAAGTCGGCGAGTCCAGACACGTGGATGTGATCGCCGAAGGATTCAACGTCACTCGCACGTCCAACAAGTACTTCGGACCCGACGCAGTGAGCGAGTTCGGCGCGCCGGCCAAACCGGCGTCTGTTGCGGGACAGGCGCTATTTGCGCCGTCAACCGCGAGATTTGGCGGACCGCGACAGCTTGAACTCGGGGTCCGTTTCGTATTCTAGGGCGCCGTCAGGATCAAGGAGGAGACCTTCATGCGAGTCTTTAAATGGCCCCGATCGGGCCTTGGCGCTGCCCCTGTTGGACCATATCTGGGAGCCGAGGAAAAGGGATTGCCGCAACTACGATGTAGGCGGTGTCCCCACTCGACGGGGACGGTGATTCTGTTGTGGCTCGCCTTTGCCGGGCTGGCGCTGCCGCCGCTGCAGAAGGAAGTAAGAGCAGATGAGCGGAACGTCGAGCAGTACGCCATAAAACGCGCACAGCCAACCTATCCGCCGCTCGCTCAAAAACAGCGGATCGAAGGAATCGTAGTTATCCGAGTGAGCGTGGGCAGCAGCGGCAAGGTGACAAACGCGGAGTTTATTAGAGGGAATAACATCTTCAAGTCGGTCTCGCTCGAAGCGGCACGGCGATGGGAGTTCAAAGTCCCCACTGCAGAAGGTATTGAGGGAACGATTCGATTCACGTTCAAGCTTGAATGAGGATCCCCAAGGTTCCCTGCCGGGGCAGTACTGCCACGGCGATGGTTGAGGATCCCGGCAAGGTCCTTACCCATCACCGCTGCATTTCAGCCGACTCACTGCCGACGCGACCAACGAGGACGCGCAAGCGGAAATTAACGGACGAGGGGCCACAGGGTCGATTGTACGAGCACGACTAAGGAGTGCATCATGCTCAAGAACTTAAGCTTCAGATTCAAGGTGATACTCTTGCCCTTGGTGGCGCTTGTCGCCTTCCTGCTCATTCTCATCGTTTCGCTATTTATGGGGAGAGATATCGAGGCGAGACTTACGCGAATTGAGACGGGTTTCTACCCGTCGCTCGAGCTCAGTCGGGATCTTGAAGAGACCCTCGTCTCCATCCAGCGCGGAGTTCAATATGGGTCCGCCGCAGGTGACGCCAGGACCCTGGATGAGACCGATGCGCTGCGCGATAAGTTCCTTCAACGGCTTCAGAAGGGCCTGAATGACAATGCCGTAAGACCCGATGAGATGCAGCAACTGAAATCCGGATTGCTGGACTATTACAATCAGGCCCGAGGGGTAACCCAAAGACTGATCAACGGCGATACCGGGTCCGAATTGAGCCCTGCCATTGACTCGATGAAATCAAAGTATATCGATATCAGCGAACGGTTGAGTTCGAACACCGAGCGGGACAAAAAGGAGATCTCCGCCGCCTTCAGTTCAACGAGGGAGACGCAAAAGACCACGACGGTCCTCACCACGATCATCATCCTGGCTTGTGGGCTGGCCCTTGCAGTTGCCTCGATGTACGTCGGCCGAGCTGTGACCAAACCGCTGAGCCGCGCTGTAAAAGTCGCGAACGCGGTGGCCCAGGGTGACCTGAGCGGCAGTGTCGAGGTGGGACTAAGTGACGAGATCGGACAGCTCCTGGATGCCATCAACCAAATGACCACGTACGTTAAGGAGATGGCCGAGGTGGCCGACAATATCGCATCGGGCAATCTCTCGGTCCGGGTGCAGCCAAGATCTGATAGAGATAGTTTCGGCAATGCGTTTGTCGCTATGATCGCAAAACTGTCCCAGGTAATCGGCGAAGTGAGGTCGGGAGCGAACGCCGTGGCCTCAGCAGCGATGCAGGTTTCGTCATCGTCGAACAGTCTTTCGCAGGGAACGAGCGAACAGGCCGCTTTTGTCGAGGAGACCACCTCGAGCCTCGATCAGATGAATGCTTCGATTACCCAGAATGCCGAAAACAGCCGTCACATGGAACAGATGGCAATGAAGGGCGTCAAAGATGCAGAAGAAAGCGGCAAGGCCGTCAGGGAGACTGTCGAGGCGATGAAGGCGATATCGGAAAAGATATCCATCATCGAAGAGATTGCCTATCAGACGAACCTGCTGGCCCTGAACGCGGCGATCGAAGCCGCCCGTGCGGGCGAGCACGGAAGGGGATTTGCCGTTGTTGCTACGGAGGTTCGAAAACTGGCCGAGAGAAGCCAGTCCGCAGCGAAAGAGATCAGCAGGCTGACGACTTCCAGCGTGAATATCGCCGAACGCTCCGGCCAGCTTCTGAGCGAGCTGGTGCCTTCAATCAAGAAGACCGCCGACCTGGTCCTCGACGTAGCCGCGGCCTCGAACGAGCAGTCTTCCGGAGTCGCTCAGATCAACAAGGCCATGAGTCAGGTGGATCAGGTTACTCAGCGCAATGCATCGGCCGCAGAAGAGCTTTCGAGCACCGCCGAAGAGATGGCCTCGCAGGCCGAGGCGCTTCAGGAGTTGATGGCCTTCTTTCGTGTAGACGCCAGGGACGAACAGGCCGGATTCAAAGGGTCGGTGTCTTCTCTCGTCGGCGGCGTTCAGTTACCCGGAGGCATCTCCAGACGTCATCGAATCACTTTCGGTCCTTTTCCCGGCGAGAATCGCAAAACCTCTCCTGGTGGGGAAGATGCGGATAACGGCAACTCACGAACGCCGGCAGCCAGAACTGAACACGATTTCAGGCGGTTCTAGCAGTGGAGGCCAAGATGGATTCGACGAGCGAAGCTGTTACACAAATCCAATACCTTACATTCCAACTTAGTGGCGAGGAATATGCCATCAGCATTCTGAGCGTCAGGGAGATCATTGACTTCGGCATTGTAACCAGGGTGCCTCGGACGCCACAATTCATTCGGGGCGTGATAAACCTGCGGGGATCCGTGGTACCAGTCATAGACCTGGCCTCGAAGTTGGGACTGCCCGAAACCGTAGTTACCAACCGGACCTGCATCGTCATTGTTGAAGTAAACCTGGACGGTGATCGGGTGTTGATGGGAATAGTCACTGACGAAGTCACCCAGGTGCTCGATCTGCCGTCGGAGGAGATTGAGCCGCCGCCTGCCTTCGGAATGCAGGTAGAGGTCGATTACTTGCTGGGAATCGGAAAGGTGGACAAAAGCTTCGTATTGATCCTCGATATTGATCGTGTGTTATCCATGACCGAGTTGTCATCGGCTGCGATGCTCGCAGCTCCCTCTGAAGAGGAGACCCAGCCAAATGCAGCGCGATAGCAAGGGGATCGACCCTTTCAAAATGTTCAGACGCTCGCAGCAACCTGGCGCTGCCTCGGAATCGGGAATAATGGCGATCACCGATCACGAGTTTGCCCTCTTCCAATCTTTGATTAACCGGGAGTCAGGCATTCACCTGACCGATGCAAAGAAACCACTGCTGGTGGGCAGGCTCAGCCGGCGGCTGCGAGAGTTGGGACTGAGTTCGTTCAGCGCCTATTACCGGCGCGTCGTAAGGGGCGATGGCTCAGATGCTGAACGAAGGTTCATGGTCGATTGCATCTGCACCAATGAAACACAGTTCTTCAGGGAGGCACGTCAGTTTGAGTTTCTGGAGACCAGGATTATTCCAGAGTGGAAGGCGCAAGCTGCTTCAAGGCAGCGATCGCGAAGGGTCCGGGTATGGAGCTCTGCTTGCTCAACAGGCGAAGAGCCGTTCTCCCTTGCAATGATGTTGCTCTATCATCTGCCTGCGGAGGCAGGATGGGAGATCGAAATTCTTGCGACCGACCTCTCCCAGCGCGCCCTGGAGAGTGCACGCGCGGCAGTCTGGCCTGTCGAGAAGGCGAGACAGATTTCTCCGCAGTTCCTCAAGGCTTTCATGCTCCAGGGAACACGCACCCAGCAGGGCAAGATGAAGGCGGGACCTGAAATCCGATATGTCACCACATTCGAACGCGTCAACTTGAATGACGAAGTCTATCCCGTTGATGGGCTCTTCGACCTGATCCTCTGCAGAAATGTCCTTATCTACTTCAACGCAGACTCGAAAGCCCACGTGATGGAACGCCTGCTGTCTCGCCTCTTGCCCGAAGGCTATCTCTTCCTCGGCCACGCCGAGAGCCTGAGCGGGATGGGGGCTCATGTACAGAGCGTGGGACCCACCATTTATGTGCGACCGAAGAACGCAGGCACCGCTTACCCCTTAATTGCCGACAAGAACCGCCCCGGGGCCATGAGAGTCCCCGCTCAAGCCGATGACCCTGGCAGGCGAAAGCATCAGGGTTAATATGACTGGACAGGACAGGTTTGGGGAAAATCTCGGACTCGGACATGAGCACCAGAAGAGACCGCTTAAGGTCCTCGTCGTAGATGACTCCGCCGTTGTCCGTGAGGTGCTGACGGCCATCCTATCCTCACAGAAGGGCATCACAGTCACAACTGCGGCCGATCCAATTATCGCCATGGCCAAGATGGACCGCGCGCGCCCTGACGTCATTCTTCTCGATCTGCAGATGCCTCGAATGGATGGGCTGACATTCCTTCGAAGGATCATGGCCGAAGATCCCATCCCTGTTGTGATCTGCTCAAGTCAGGCTGAGACCGGTACCGAAGCCGCCCTGCGGGCGCTGGAAGAGGGCGCTGTCGACATAATCAGCAAACCAAAGATCGGCGTAAAAGACTTCCTGAGAGAATCCTCCCTGGTTCTGATTGACGCTGTCTGGGGAGCAGCGCGGGCGCGACTGAGCCCGAAAACTGTCTCTTCATCTTCTTCGCTGGTTCCTCCACCCGCGATCCGGGGACCGATTCAAAACCTTCGAGCCGGCTTCTCGAGAAGGTCGATCATTGCGATTGGCGCGTCCACGGGTGGAACAGAGGCACTGCGTTTATTGCTCGAGGCTATGCCGAAGGATGCTCCCGGTATTGTTATTGTTCAACATATGCCTCAGGGATTCACAGCTGCATTCGCGAGACGCCTAAATGAACTCTGCGTGATCCATGTGAAAGAGGCGGCAGAGGGCGACCTGATCACGAATGGCAAAGCCTTCATTGCGGCGGGCAACCGCCACCTCCTGGTCAGGCGAAGTGGAGCGGACCTCCTTGTCGAAGTGACCGACGGCCCTCTTGTCACTCGACACCGTCCGAGTGTTGACGTTCTGTTCCGATCCGTTGCCCGAGTCGCAGGTCCAAACGCCATCGGCGTTATTCTGACGGGAATGGGCAGCGACGGAGCGAGCGGGCTACTGGAAATGAAACAGGCTGGAGCGGCCACCATAGCACAGGACGAGAGCACGAGTGTTGTGTTCGGAATGCCAAAGGAGTCTATTTCGAAGGGAGCGGTCGATGAAGTCGTTGCGCTGCCGGACATTCCCTCGGCGATTCTTCGGAGAGTCAGCCCCGCCACGGGACCCCTGAAAATGAAGGATCCAGGATTTAGGATTTAGGATCTAGGATTTAGGATCTAGGATTTAGGATTTAGGATTTAGGATCTAGGATTTAGGATTTAGGATTTAGGATCCAGGCAATGTCATCCGAATCCTAAATCCAGATCCTAAACCTTGGATTCCTAGGTCCTAAATCCTAGATCCTAAATCCTAAATCCTAAATCCTAAATCCTAGATCCTAGATCCTATTTCTTTCACTGGTCGTCTTCGTCAAACTCCAAACCGGGTAACACCGAAGTCTTTTCAAGCTGGACCGCTCGTAGTGACCTGGGGTTGAGTCCCAGCGCTTTCAATATCGTGGGGGCGATCTGAGTGGTCTGAACGGGGGTCTTGATCGTCGCCGACTGGAAACCAGGCATTGATACCAGAATCGGCACGCTGGTGTCATCGAAACTGAAGCCGCCGTGCTCGGCTATCTTCGTGCCGGTAGTATAAATGACGCCGAGATTCGGGAGGACTACAATGTCCGGCGTTCGGTTATCGAGAAGAGGGTCACTGTACATTTGCTTCAATGTTTCCCCTGACAGAATCTGCTCAATCCCCGCAACCGCCTGACTAGCGGCAAGGGCTGTCACAACCGCGCCCGTCTTGCTCTGATCGCGAAGCCACAAGACTTCAATCGTGTCCGGCGTGGCCTGACCAAGTAATCCGCTCTCCACGCCATTCACGAGGTTAGGGATGATGTTCGGGTTGACAGCTAGTCTCTTGGAAACGTCGACCGCCGAGTTGGCATGTTTTGCGGAGATGATAATCAGCGTGGAGTCCAGGAGGTTCTTTGCCCGCAATTCGTTGACTATCAGCCCCAGTGACTGGTCAGTATGGTCGAGGGCAGTTTGCAGGGAAATGCCCGGTGTACCAATGCTGTCTGTATAGCCCATTCCGGCCAGTTTCTGTCCCTGATTTACTGCCTGGAAGTTCATTCCGAAGATCCCGGGCACCCGCGCGTTCTGAGATCCAGTATGGTCCTTCCCATCGATCCAATTGATGACCGCCCGGACCTTCAGATCGTCGTATACAATGGTCTTGGCCAGGTTCTTCGAGGCTCCATCTGCGTCGATCTCGGGGTTGTACGGATCGTCAACTCCGCGACCCGAAGGACCGTTGAGAATCTCGTATGACGGATGCTTGTCGGACCAGGCCGTGCGGAAGCCATTAGCCCTCGCCACTTCAAAGACGTTGTTCACTTTGACGTAGCTGTGGGGCTGAACCGGCACGCATCCGTGGCCGGGATCGCGGGGCAGTTTGTTCTGATCGATCCCGCCGCCGCCGTCGAGGGCGTTCTGATTGATATCGATTGCTCCTGTGAGATCGACAGTGGTGCCAACTGAAGTGCACGCTGATCCTGGAGGGGACAGGGTCCGATCATAGGAGAGATCGTAGAATACTCCGGTCGAAAGCGGTGAGCCGCCGGTTACCATGGCCAGCAATCCCGGGAATGAGTCTGAGGGCTTTGAAGAAGTGGCGTTGGTGTAGCTGATCCCGGTGCCGCTCAATTGGGCAAGCGTCGAGGAGGGGTTGGTCAGAACGTATCTGGTCAAATCGAAACTGTGCAGACCATCTATGCTAATCAGAAGCACGCGCCGTATGCGTCCGTGATCAGGTTCGTGTGACGCAACCGCTGCCACCCGCGTTGGAAGGCCCATGGTAACAATCGCCAATGTGACAAGAAACACAACACAAGACGTTCGAATGGCTCTCATATGGTTTTCTCCTCTTTCTCTCTCTGCGTTCTCTCAGCGACAGGATGAATCGGGGACGGAGTGGGGGCGGGACAACGTCCTAGGCTTTTGTAGACTCGATTACGATCATTACTTGAGTTCAGCCACGTGTCAATAGTTTCCAAGATTACACTATTGTATTTTTTGATCGACCGGAACGCATTTTGAAACTACAAAAGGCGCGAGGTCCCTGGAAAGGGCCCGACCGGGTCTTAACTCCCCCTTTTGGGTGAACCGGCGCCGCTCTTCGGGCACTTCGACCGTTAATTCAGTGAAGGCCGGGGCCGCCGCATCCGCTATTGTCGTATCATTTCCTACCGGCGAGGTTGGATAAACAATAAGAACTGTCTGTAAGGAATGTTCCCAGATGGAAATCTCTAGAGCGGCAATCGCAGGCGCGCTTCGCAGCCAGGAGCCGCCTTCCTGTTTTCAAGAGTCAGCGTTCCGCCATGAGCCTCGGCTATTTGACGGCTGAGCACCAACCCGATACCGGAGCCGGCCGGCTTGGTCGTGAAAAACGGCACGAAGAGATTTCCCGTGTTTGAAAGCCCCGGACCTTCGTCCTCTACCCTGAGCTCGAGACCCCCGTTCGACTTGTTCCAGCCTACCTTCACTCCGCCGCCGGTCTCCATGGACGCATCCACCGCGTTGCGAACGAGATTGATGAGGAGCTGTTCCAACTGATCTCCGTCTGCGCGGATCGTTACTTCAGGCCCCGGAATAAGAGCGATATCCAGCCGCGTCTCGAGCCGGACGACACGCTTGACCAGGGCGCTCACGCTCAATGTCTGAAAGCGAGGCTGAGGCAGTCGAGCCAGCCGCGCATAGGCATCCATGAAGCGGCCAAGCGACGCCGCTCTCGACGAGATCACGCTCAAGCCCCTGCGCATGTCTTCCCTGAAGTCTACCGGCTGAGGGTCTCGCGTAACGAGGCTCTCGAGGCTTCCCGCGATCGACTTGATCGGCGCCAATGAGTTGTTCAGTTCATGACCGATGACGCGGACCAGCCTCTGCCATGCCTGACGCTCCTCCTCGCGCAGGGCGCGACTGAGATCGGACAGCACCAGCAGGTGGTGCGGAAGACCGCGTTCGCGAAACGTGCTGCGCCTCACATCCCATCGGCCCGCGCCGCCAGGAAAGGTCATCTGAACCGTGCGCACGCTCTCACCTTGCAGGCACTCGGCCAGCCCAAGGCCCGCGGCTCCGCGACCCATCAGCCGCTCTACCGGCTGAGCCAGCAGCCGTTCGCCTGCCCGATTTACAAAACGCAGTTTCTCATCCGCGGTGAACGTGAACACCGCGACGTCGATCTCGGCCATTACCGCGCTGAGCAATGCTGTCGCTTCGAGAGCTCCCAATCGCTGTTCGCGAAGAATCTCGCCCAGGTAGTTGACTTCGAGCATTGCCTCGCCGAGCGGATCGTCGTGCTTTGCTCCGCGGGCGCGAATGGAGAAGTCGCCCTCACGCAAAGCGGCGAGCAGGTTCGACAACGTTTGAAGCGGATACACCACGCGCTCGCGGGCCGCGAAACAGAATCCCAGCCAGCACCCGATGATAAAGACTGTGAAAGTCCACTCGTACTTTGCGGTGAATGATCCGGCCCAGAGAAAGTAGAGCGAGGTGACGACTGCCGGCAGGCCGGCGGCGAGAGAGAGGAGGAGAATGTGCTTATCGTGAGCAGTCCGTCTACGGCGGGGAATCGATCTCGAAGCTCCGGCTTTTGGTGCTTTTGATAACGGCATAAAGGAAACGCGAAATGCGAATTTCGAAATGCGAATTTCGAAATTCGCATTTCGCATTTCGCATTTCTTCAGAGTCCATATCTTTGCAATCGCCGATAGAGCGCGCTGCGGCTTAGCCCCAACTTCTCCGCGGCGCGACTCACGTTGCCGTCGCATTGGCCCAGCGTCTTTTGAATCAGGAACGCCTCGACCTCTTCCAGACTCATGTCTTCAAGCCTCCGTGACATCTCGCGGCCCGCCTGGAGCCCCAGATCTGAAGTTTGCACGACTTCGCCCTGAGCCATCAACACTGCCCGCTCGATGGCATGATCGAGCTCGCGCACATTGCCGGGCCAGGAGTGCTTCAACAGCGCCTGCGAGGCGGACGAGTCGAATCCGCTGATATTCTTTCGATAGCGCTTACCATAGATTCTCAGAAAGTGCCTCGACAGGAGAGGAATGTCATCGCGGCGGTCGCGCAGAGGCGGCAGATGGATCTCGACCGTGTTCAAACGGAAGAGCAGGTCCTGTCGAAAGCGGCCTGCGGTCACCTCCTCGCCGATATCGGCATTGGTTGCCGAAACGATTCGCACCCGGGAGCGACGCGTCTTCGACGAGCCGACGCGTTCGAATTCGCCGGTCTCAAGAACCCGCAACAACTTCGGTTGATGCTTCAGCGGTAGATTCGCTATCTCATCGAGAAAGAGGGTGCCGCTCTCCGCGAGCTCAAATCGTCCGACGCGATCCGTTTTGGCATCAGTAAAGGCGCCCTTTACATGGCCGAACAACTCGCTTTCAAAGACTCCTTCTGAAAGTCCGCCGACATTGACCGTGACCATCGGTTTTGCCGCGCGTCCCGAAACGGCGTGCAGAGTTTGCGCTATGATTCCCTTGCCGGTTCCGTTCTCGCCCAGGATAAGGACGTTGGCGTCCGAAGGCCCTATCCGATCTATGATTCGCAGAACGGGCTGCATTGCGGTCGATTCAGCGATCAGTTTAGGGCTTCCCTCGTCGCGCAGCATTCGATTCTCAGCTTCGAGTCGCTGCCCCTTTCGGAGAGCCTGGCCCAGCTCGACCTGATTACGAATGATCGTCAGAAGCCTATCGTTGTCCCAGGGTTTCTGGATGAAGTCGCGTGCGCCTCTGCGAATCCCTTCTACCGCAAGCTCGACGCTGCCCCAGGCGGTCATCAGAACGACTGGAAGGCTACCCTCTATCTTCTGAATCTGAGTCAGGATGTCGAGCCCCTCCTCGCCGGAGGTCGTGTCACGAGTGTAATTCAGATCCATGAGCACGACGTCGAAGTCGCGGTCTTCGAGGGCCTCGAGAATCGCGGCAGGCGAGGTGACGGATTCGATTTCGTAACCTTCGGCCTTGAGGAGGAGACGAAGAGCTTCCAGCACGTCGGGCTGATCGTCGGCGATTAGTATCCGGTAGGAGGTCTGGTTCTTCATTTGAAATTCTCTTGCGGCCCCGGGCTATATTAACCGCTCGGCTTTCGGGTCGCCAACTCGGCAACCCGGCGGGGCAGGAGGATCGAAGGGATAACCTGATAGGGCGCCCCGGTCTGAGCATCCTGCCCGTGCGCACAAGCAGATGCCTCGCTGCACGAGGGCCGTCGTGGATCGAAGGTTGTCGGAGATTGCACAGAGATTCCCCGGATTAACCGGGGATGCTCACACAAGGGCTGCTGCTCGTTTGGTTAGGCGCTTACAGTGTAAAGCCGCTTTCCTTCAGTTCGTGCTCCGCCTTGGGCAGGTCGGCTTCCTCAACGACGCGACCGTCAAAGAGATGAATCTGTCTGTCCGCGTGACGCGCGTACCTCGGATCGTGAGTGACCATACAGATTGTCGCACCGGCCTGGTGAAGCTCTCGCATCAGGTCCATCACTGCTTCGCCGTTGTTTGAGTCGAGGTTTCCGGTTGGCTCGTCCGCCAGCAGGATGAGAGGGTCGCCTGCCACTGCCCTTGCGACTGCCACGCGCTGCTGTTGACCACCGGAAAGCTGGCTGGGCAGGTGCTTGGCTCTATGGGCCATCCCGACTCGCTCGAGCGCCTCCTCCACTTTCTTCTTTCGCTCGGCCGATCTCATGCCTCGATAGGTCAGGGGCAGCTCGACGTTCTCATAGACTGTCAGGTCGCCAATCAGATTGAAGCTCTGGAAGATGAACCCGACCTCTCGGTTGCGAATGCGCGCGCGTTGCGACAGAGAGAGAGACGCCACGGGCTTACCCGCCAGCGTATAGCTGCCGTCGGTCGGCGAATCCAGCAATCCGAGGATCGACAACAAGGTTGACTTGCCGCAACCCGAAGGACCGGCTATTGAAATGTACTCGCCCTTCTTCAACTCCAGGTGAATGCCTGACAGCGCGTGAGTTTCCACCTCGTCGGTGTAGAAGACCTTGGTGATGCCGTCGAGGTGAATCAATGCCTGGTCGGATGTGCTCATCGTCTCTCCTTCTTGAAAGTTGTTTTAGCTTACGTCGTAATCAAGCTGCAGCTTCAGGCCAATGAAACGCAGCGGAATGGCTTGCCGAAGGTCGTCCGTCGCGGCTCATGGCACACGCACGACATTATGACTATCATAAGCTGCCATATCGGACAAGATCACTTTGTCGCCTTCCCTGAGCCCGTCGACTATCTCGATCGTGCTTACCGCCGTGCGTCCCAGCTTCACTTGAACGCGGTAGGCCAGGTTAGTGCCGGGTTCGATCCTGAACAGACCCACAGTGCCGTTCTCTTGTCCGTTGACCGGACGGTTCACGTACAGGACGTTATCCAGACGTTCCAGTTCGATTGTGCCATCGACGCTCAGGTCGGGACGCGCGCCCTTTGGAAGTTCGCCTTCCAGCGCGATGTCAACCGTGAGGGTCCCATTCGTAGGCGCCGGATCTATGCGAACGACTCTGCCCATTATTTTACTGTTGCCGGCCCCGCCGCCTGTCCGCGTATCTACCTCAGCCTTCTGGCCGATCTCCAGATCCTTCGTCTGGGTCTCTGCGACTTTCAATTCAGCCTTGAGCTTTGCGGGATCTGCGACTCGTGCAAGGTTCATTCCCGGCGTCGCCTGCGCGCCGACCTGGACTGCAACGAGCTGAACCACGCCCGCCAAACCTGATCTCACGTGCAGCTGATTAACCTGGCTGCGCCGCAGTTCGGCGCTTCCTTTGAGCTGATCCACGCGCGCTTGCTGCTGGGCAATCTGAGCCTTCGCAGACTGAGCATTCGTCTCGAGGCGCTGCTGCTCGAGTTCAAATCGAGTAGCCAGTTCTTCGGCGCGAACCTGTGAGAGCTTCAACACGAGATCCGAGACCAGACCGCTCTTCCTCAATTCCACGTTGACGTCGGCCTGCAGTTTGGCTGTCTTGTAGTCGGCCTGAACGGTTGCAGCCTGGGCCTTTTGATTGAGCAGGTCATTGTTGAGCCGCGCGTGGAGACTGTTTAGCTCGGCTTCGGATCCCTTGAGTGTTTGCTCGGCTTCGAGCAGGGACTGCTCAAGCACCGGATTGCTCAATTCGACCAGGATCGAGTCGGCTTTGACGACGGCGCCCTGTTTCACGAGGATGCGCTCGATCCGCCCCTCCGAAGGGGCGGGAACCCAACGGATATCTTCGGGAACCAGGGTGCCCAGTCCCCTCACATTCCGCAGCATCGGGCCACGCGCTACTGTGCCCGGCCAGTACCCCACGTCGATGGTAGGAGGGGCAGGCTTCAGGCGCGACACGCCGACCGTTATCACAGCCACGGCCGCAATGATCGACACTCCATAAATGATGCGCTTAATCCGGCGTCGACCTTTTGCCTGTTCTCGCGGTATATCCATTGGTCCTCCAACTCAGAACAAGGAAGAATCGTGCCAGAAGCTCTTCCCTCGCTGATTCCCTGCAAATGGGGCACTTACAGACTCAATCAACTCAGTGCGCCTTCGCTTCTGGGATGGCTTTTTCCCAGAATCGAACACTAGTCGTTTACCACCCAACCGTCTCTCAAGTTGATTACGCGGTTACTGTATGAGGCATTAACCTCAGAGTGCGTCACCTGGACGATGGTCGTACCTTCTTCGTTGAGCTTCTTGAACAGCTCCATTATTTCCCGGCCCTGATCGGAGTGCAAGTTACCGGTCGGCTCGTCGGCGAGGATCAGTTTCGGATTGGCGACGACCGCCCGGGCGACTCCAACGAGCTGTTGCTGGCCCCCGGAGAGCTGGCTCGGGTACAACCCCTTTCGCCCGACGATCTGAAACCGGTCAAGAACCTCGCAGACGATGCTCTCGCGCTCAGCCTTCTTGACGTCTCGGTACGACAGAGGTATCTCGAGGTTCTCATACACCGTCATATGATCGAGCAGGTGATAACTCTGAAAGACGAATCCTATATTCTTGTTGCGCAGGTCCGCGCGCTCTTTCTTTCCCAATTTGTGAACCGGCTGTTCGAGGAAGTTGTACTCGCCGGCCCAGGCGCTATCGTGCATCCCGAGGATATGCAGCAACGTCGATTTACCCGCGCCGGAAGGACCCATTATGGAGACAAACTCTCCCTCTCGAATGTCGATGTTGACGCGCCTGAGGACAAAGGTTTTGCCGACCCCGGTCTCGTAAAACTTCTCAACCCCTCTTAAGCTGATCATTAAACTGTCCTCCTGTTATCGTGATGCACCTTCAATCATACTTGAATAGCACGAGGCCGAAAACGAAAATCGCACCTGACGGGCCGCCGAACAAGATCTCCTCTTCGCACCAGACCCGAAGCAGCTTAGAGCACTCCGGGAAGATAGCCGATGGTTGTCGATCGTGTCACGTCTGTGTGCTGGCTTTATCATCGCCGAACCGCCCTGTCGATCAATCTGTTAGAGGTCGAGCCTCAGGTCATTCTCGTGTCTGACTTCTATCCTGTCACCGCGCTGTGGCTTTCGCCCGGCGGATAAGTAATTCGCAACCAGGACGACCCCGGCCGCGAGCAGGAGGGTCCCTAACAGAGTAGCACCTTCGTCCCAGGATCCTCGCGAGGAGAGCACGCTCCCTCGAGTCAGAAGAAGCAGTGCAGCTACGCCGGCGACCAGGATCGCAACAGGTGACGCGAGGCTCCTCCTCAGCGGGGATCGTCTCTGATGCTCAAGAATCTCCATAGGTGACCTCGATCTCACTCTCTTGAAATGGCCCTGGCTGAAGCCATTGTTTGCTTCACCCCGGCGATTAGTAGAACAAGTCCTGTGCCAGCCGGCTCAGTTGTTCAAGCCCCTCAAATGTGGCAGTTAGTCTACAGCCCGACTAGCCGACCGCCGGGCCTTTCCTTGTAGTGGGATTTCCATGTTCACAAGTGAACACAAAGGGACGTTTCGAGTTTCGCGTTTTGTGTTTTGCGTTCCGTGTTCACATTGGACGTTTCCGAAGGGACCGCCAACTTCATCGACCGAACGCGAAACGCAAAACGTAAAACGTAAAACGCTCCCTTGCTCAAGGCGGCCAAGTGGGTAAGAATCGTCTGAGGACAACGAACAAATGAACGAAAACATCTTTCGCGAATACGACATCCGAGGCGTTGTAGACAAAGACCTCACCGACGAGTCAGTGGACGCAGTTGCCCGAGCTATTGGGACTTTTTTCAGGGCCAACGGCGCCTCACGAGTCAGCATTGGCCGCGACGCTCGCGAAAGCTCGCCCCGATTCCGTGACATCATGGCGAAAGGGCTCAACGAAACCGGGTGTGACGTGGTGGACGTCGGCATGGTTCCAACTCCGGTTCTCTACTTCACCCTTTTTACAGAAGACGTCGATGCCGGGGTGATGATCACCGGCAGTCACAACCCCGCCGACAACAACGGCTTCAAGATATGCCTGGATAAGAGCACGATCTACGGCGAGCAGATAAGCGAGATAAAGCGGCTTTCATTGTCGCGACAGTTCGCGGCCGGAGTGGGCACAAGAGTGGAGCGAGACGTGACCGCGGCTTACCGCGACTGCATTCTATCCAACGTCAAGCTCGGGCCGCGGCGAGTGAAGGTCGTGGTTGATGCGGGTAACGGCATGGGAGGGTACCTTGGCGCTCCGCTGTACCGCGATTTGGGTTGTGAGGTGATCGAGCTATTCTGTGAACCCGACAGCCGATTCCCCAATCATCATCCCGACCCGACTGTGATAGAGAACATGCGATTTGCGATCGAGGCTGTGCGTGATCACAAAGCGGACCTGGCCATTGCGTTCGACGGCGATGCGGACAGAATCGGAGTCATCGACGAAGGCGGCCGAATCATCTGGGGCGATCAGTTGATGGTGATCTTCTCGCGGGAGATCTTGAATAACACACCTGGGGCAAAATTCATCGCCGAGGTCAAGTGTTCGCAGACTTTGTTTGACGACATACGCAAGCACGGCGGCACTGCAATCATGGGGAAGGTCGGCCACTCCTTGATCAAGGCTGAGATGAAGAAGACGGCAGCGGCGATGGCGGGTGAGATGAGCGGACACCTGTTCTTTGCCGATCGATACTTTGGCTTCGACGATGCGATCTATGCGGGGGCACGGCTGCTGGAGATTCTGTCACACACGGAGGGTCCCGTTTCGAATCTGCTTGCGGACTTGCCGAAGACCGTTTACACGCCTGAGATCAGGCTGGACTGCGCCGACGAAAAGAAGTTCGAGGTGGTCTCGCGCTTAACCGAAGAGTTCAAGCGGACCAACGAAGTGATCGACATCGACGGAGCCCGGATTAAGTTCGAGGGGGGATGGGGGTTGGTCAGGGCTTCGAACACTCAGCCGGTGATTGTGCTGCGATTCGAAGCGGACACAGATGAGAACCTCACGCGCATTCGCGGGATTGTTGAAGGGAAGCTGGAATCTTTGATCGGCGTTCAAGGCTAATCGCCATTTCTCAGTGCACGATGAATGAGTGTTGACCCGTCAAGCTGGCCTTGAAGTACGAAACTGAACATACGTGTTGTATCGGGAGACAATCCTGAACAATGCCATTTGGGCAGCTCCTTCAATCTCAGGATAGACAGTCCCGTGGTGGATTCCCATGGCATCTAGGTCACTTAGCGCTTTCGAGAACTCAGGCGCCGGAAGCAAAAACTTCCTCAACGGCTTTCCTTCATCTCCGTGTGCAGCGACGTAAGATTCCAGATCCGGAAACGGCGTTTTTGATAGCGTGAATTTTCCGGATTGATTGCGAATGCGCTTGTTGCCAAAGGAAGGCACATCGATGATTTCGACTCCGTAGTGACCTGACCAGATTGGGTATGAGGTATCCAGGACCCAGATGACGATAGACTGGTCTGTTACGCCCCATAGTGCCCGACTGTTATAAGCAAAGAAGGCTGCAATATAGGGACTTTCTGTCCAGTCCAACAGTCTCGTTGGTAGACCGTAATGCTGACCGAGGGCGAGAAACAAG
>DASYSA010000291.1:0-6088 GCA_036003885.1 Blastocatellia bacterium
GTCTTTGAAACCACCTACAATCCTCCGGGCTGCTATTCGATCGCAACGCCGCTTCACTTCAACCGCCATTCGGAGATGATGCGGGCCTACCCGTTTGGAGTTAACTTCGGAGCCCTGGTTGGCAGCGACCCAAGCGGATCAGTCTCTCGCAATCGAGACCTGATGTTCGGGCGAGCGATCGAGTGGCGACAGACGGAAGATGAGATAGGCAGAATCAAAAAGGCTCTCGCTACTCTGGTCCGAATCGCCAGAGCCTCCGGAGCTGAGCGCATCATACTTCCAACTCATCCTGCGCTTATCATTCCTCTGGATAGCAATGTAGAAAAGACTCTCGAGGGCTTCGATCGTGTTCTCAACGATAGCCGCTACTTCAATTTCGCGACCGCCCACCCGCAGGGGGGCAACATGATGGCCGATGAGTCCCACGATGACCGCGTGGTAGACCTCGATTTTCGCGTTCGGGAATGCGAGAACCTCTTTGTGTGTGATGCGAGCGTGTTTCCGCGAGGAATCCGGGTCAACCCGCAATGGACTATTATGGCGCTCGCTTCGGCTGCGGCGAGCCGCGTAGTCGAACTCACGACCGGCGCCAAAACCGCGGCGATGGGTCGATAAAAAACTGTTTCGCGTTTTACGTTTTGCGTTTTAGGTTTAGGTTTTACGTTTTGTTTCGGGTTTATCAGGATGTGAGACTAACCGAAAACGTAAGAACGCAAACACAAGAACGTAAAACGTAAAACACAAAACGCAAAACGTTCTCTATGCTGATACGCGCAGACCTCCATACTCATCCGCTGCTCAACAGGTACTTTCTTCATCGCGATCCAAGCAGACTGCACAAGCGTCCTCCCTTCTTCTTCTTTCCGGTCTTCAACTATCTGGATTACCCGCGCGCCTATGAGGCGAAGATGCGACTTCTGCTCTCCGTCATCTATGTTCTGCCGCTGCCGTGGCACAAGCCTATCGACCAGGTCCAGCAGCTTATTCGGATGGCAACCCAGGAAGCTGAAAAGTCCGAAGTCCCCGTCAGGATCGTGCGAACCGCCGCTGAAATACGTCAGGCGACAGATGAGAACGCGCTTGCACTGATGTATGCCGTTGAAGGCGGCCATGTGTTGAGCGGCGATGAAGAGAATGTTGATCGTCTGGCAAACCTGGGGGTTCGCTACCTGACCCTGGTGCATTTCATTCACACCGGGATTGGAGGAGCGGCTGCGGTACCGTTCGGAGGAAGGCGAAGGCTGACGGATTTTGGGCGCCGAGTGGTTCGCCGATTGTACCGGCACGGCATCGTTGCCGACCTCTCGCACAC
Source organism: Blastocatellia bacterium (assembly GCA_036003885.1). Taxonomy (GTDB): domain Bacteria; phylum Acidobacteriota; class Blastocatellia; order UBA7656; family UBA7656; genus DASYSA01. The sequence continues at coordinate 1,313 of DASYSA010000291.1, forward strand.
GACCGAGCCGACATTCTGGGACGCGATCGAGGAGGCTGGAGGTCCGGTGATCGCCAGTCACTCAGGAGCGCGAGAGTATGCCCTTCGAGATCGAAACCTGAGCGCCGACCAGGCAAAGGCGATCGCAAAGACGGGTGGAGTGATCGGGGTAATATTCTGTCCATTCTACCTGAGCGCCTGGCGAATACGAGGAACGCTCGACGACCTCATGCGTAACATTTCGTACTTCGCTGAACTCGCGGGGCCCGAGCATGTCACGCTCGGCTCCGATCTCGACGGGGGACTCTGGCCACCGCGCGAAATCCGCGACATCAGAGACTTTGAGTTGGTCGCCGACGCGCTTCTGCGGACTGGATTCAGCAGCTCTCAGGTTGATGGCATTATGGGAGAGAACCTCGTGCAGATGTACGAACGCGTTGATGCCGGACAGAAAGGTCAGGCTCGCGCCGGTTCTCGAGAGACACCATAACAACTCAGTCAATTCGCGCGTCTGGGATTGGCGCCGGGCAGGTTCCGATGTAGCCGGATGGAATCGCGCAGATTTGACCCCCAGGGAGGTTGGAATGACTTTGATTCACAGGTTTGAAGACACGCCTTCGATCATTCACAAATTCGAAGCGACGACACTGCCGAACGGCAAGAAGTACTCTGAACTCAGCGCTCTCGAGAAACGCGACTACCTCTTTGAAGAGGGCGTTCGGCCCACCGCGTATCAAAACTACAAAGGTGAAGAAAGGCCCTCCGCGGTGCTAGGGATGACCCAGTTTGCGAAGTCAGCCTTCAGGGCCCTGCAGAGTGAAGCATTGAGCAAGAGCCTGACCTTTGCCAGCGACGAATTCCTGGAACCCACGCAGAAACTGATCCACACCTATGGAACGACTGCGAAGATTGTCTTCGAACCGGAGCCGAATACGCCTTACACCGGCATTTTCAGCGATAGAGCCCTTGGCCTCGGGCGGTTTTCTTACGGAGGGCCTGTATTGGCTATTGGAGTCGTACCGGCTTTGGCGTTGAAGTTACCTGTTGATGGGGATCGCGCTTCTGAGAACATTATTGTAATGAACAAGCTGGATCGGCAGCAGCCTTTCTGGCATTTCTTCAGCAAGCATTCTCACAATTCAGTGTTCCAGAATCGATTCACTAACATCCTGCCCAACCCGAGGGTGACGAACCTTATCATCAGGACTATCAATGATCGGTTCAAGACTGTGGTCCAGGACGGAACGGTGCTACGCCAGCCGGTCGAAAGTGTGGCGAGCATTCATACAAACGGAAACCCCGTGCCGGCCGATCAAGTCAATGCTCCTTACCGACTGATATTCTCTCCGACGAAGGAAGCCGTAGAGTCCTCTGATCCGAAAATCGATTTCAGGGATGACCTGGCCAGAAATATCAAGGCCGGAACCACAATCTATGAGGTGTACGCCCTGACCGAATCCGAGGAGAAGGACTTGAACAGGGCAGGCATATCGAAGCTCGACGGCCTTCTGGCCGGCGCGAAGAGAATCGGAACTCTCACCACGGAATCGGAGTTCGTAGCATCGAAGTGGGGCGACTATCGCATGTTCTTCAAGCACAGCGATCGATTCCTTCTGGAACAGTACAGGAAGTGAAGCGTTTTGTGTTTTAGGTTTTACGTTTTAGGTTCTCCGTTTTGCGTTTTCGGTTGTTTCCTATCCTTAAACCCGAACACCGAACGTAAAACGCAAAACGTAAAACCTAAAACTCACCTCGCGTCACCCGAAGGGCCGATCGATCGAGGGGCTCTGCGTCGTGAATAGTTTCGCCCCTTGCTCGGTTATGTACATGCAGTCCTCGAGGCGCACCCCGAACTCGCCATAGATGGCAATCATCGGTTCGTTGCTGAAGCACATCCCAGGTCGGATCGGAGTCTTGTTTCCGCGCACCAGGTTCGTCCACTCGTGCCCATCCAGACCGATGCCATGCCCCGTGCGATGAGGCAGCCCCGGCACCTGGTAGTCAGGCCCGAAGCCGGCATCCGTGATCACCTTGCGAGCGGCCGCATCCACTGCCTCACAAGGCACGCCCACCTTCGCGGCGGCCAGCGCCGCATCCTGAGCCTTACGTTCCAGGTTCCATATTTCTCGCTGCCGAGGGCTCGGCTTGCCAAAGACCAGGGTCCGCGTAATATCGGATTGATAACCCTCAACACTGCAACCGCCGTCCATCAACACGATGTCGCCTTCCTTGAGTTTCTGTGGCTGGATGCTGCCGTGAGGAAAGGCGGAGTACTTCCCGAAGCCGGCGAAGGCGCCGCCGGTCACGCCCAGCGCCGTGAACGCCGCCGCACAATTGGCAGCGAATTCGTACTGAGTCATTCCCTCCTTGAGAGTGGCGCAAGCAGCTTCATATGCCTCAATGGTGAGGTCATTGGCGCGCTGCATCAAGGCAATCTCGGCGGGCGACTTGATCACGCGACAGCCCACGGTCACCGGATCAGCGCTCACGTACTCCAGACCCGGCGCCTCCCTGCGAATGCCATCGAACAGAAAGAAGCGCACCCTCTCCTCGATGCCAATCTTTCCGGCGCTGATGCCCCGGTCCTTGAATATTTGCGCCACTCTCTTATAGGGGCTTTCGTCTTCCTGCCAGGTGCGAACGTCCAATCCGAAGCGAATCAACTCCCTCGCCCTTGTCACTTCGAATGCAGGGCAGACCCATGTCAGTTCCCCGCGCGCTGGGATGACCAGGGCAAACATTCGCTCGCTCGCGCCCCAGCGCACGCCGGTGTAGTAAAACATCGTCGAGCCGGACTCGATGTAGATCGCGCTCATCCCATTTTCGACCATCAGTCGCCGCGCTTTCTCAATGCGCGCTCGCCGCTCGTCATCGGAGATGGGGGTTACCGGACTGGGAATCGGTTGAAGCCTGCGAATCGATTCCGGAAGGTCCGACACCTGGCCGTGGACGTCGCCGCCGAAGAGGGCCAGCGTTGAGGCGCCCGCCGAGAGCCTGAGAAAGTCTCTTCTGTCTATGCACATATTTCAGCCCTCCCCCGAGCTGAGATGATTCCTGGCATCACCGATCACTCCACTTCGCGCTTAGTAAAGCACCAGTCGGCGTCGCTGTCTAGAAAGACTCAGGCCGCACATTCCAGCTCTTCGAGCAGACCCGTAAACACTCGACGCACGTCGACCAATCAGGCAAACGCCCAGCAGGTGCTTGTGGTATATTGCCCCGAGGCAGTGGGCAGCAGGCAGGAGTCAAAGGCCCTATGAGGTGGAGCCAGGCGGTATACAGTAGACACTTATGAAACAGGTTCTAGACTCTCTTGCTGGCTTTGTCTAACGCCTACTGCCTGCTGCCTGCTGCCCGCTGCCGGGAGGAGCGATCATGCGATCCATAAAGATCATTCTATGCGTCCTCGTCATCTTTTGCGTGTGCTCCCTTTCGCAACGAGTCTCTTCACAAACGCCTGCGCAGAGCAAGCGCATCGTGATTGCCGCAAGTGCCGTGTTCGATGGCAAGGGCCGCGTGCTACACGACACTCGCATCGTGATCGAGGGATCAAAGATTGTCCGTGTCGACCCGAAGGCCGGGCCAGTAGACTACGACCTGCGTGGCCTGACGGTGTTGCCGGGCTGGATTGACGCCCACGCACACATTACTTGGAGCTTCGGCAAGGATGGGAAAAATGCCGGCGCCGGAGTAACAACACAAGAGGCCGCGTATCAAGCGGCCTCAAATGCATTTTTGACGCTGCTGGCAGGCTTCACTACGGTGCAAAGCTTGGGGTCACCCACCGACCTTCCCCTGCGTGATGCCATCGCGAAAGGTGTACTCCCCGGCCCGCGTATCCTGACGGCCGTCGAGCCGCTTGCGGGGCGAGGCGAGCAGACCGGGACGCCGGATGAAATCCGTGCGTTCGTGCGAAAACAAAAGGAAGCAGGCGCGGATGTGATCAAGATCTTCGCGTCGCAGAGCATTCGCCAGGGCGGTGCGATGACGCTCTCGCAGGAACAACTGAACGCGGCCTGCGATGAAGCCCGGAGGCAGGGCCTGCGCGCGGTTGTGCATGCTTACAAAGATGCGGTCCGCGCCGCAACGCTTGCCGGCTGCACCCAGATTGAGCACGGCACGATGGCGACCGACGGCGATCTGAAATTGATGGCCGAGAAGGGCGTTTATCTGGATCCGCAGGCCGGCCTGGTAATCGAGAACTACCTGCTGAACAAAGAAAAGTATCTCGGCACACCCGGCTACACGGAAGAAGGGTTTGCCGCAATGGAGAAGGTCCTGTCGCTGAACCACGAGCTGGTACAACGTGCAACCAGGATTCCGGGTCTGAAAATTGTTTTCGGCACCGACGCAGTGGCGGGCTCGCACGGACGCAACGCCGAGGAGTTCATTGACCGCGTGCGCGACGGCAAGGTGGACCCGATGGCGGCGATGGTGTCCGCAAACTCGCTTGGGGCAGAGGCCCTTCGAATGGCCGATCAGATCGGGTCGATCGCGCCCGGCATGCAGGCGGACATCATTGCGCTCGATGGGGATCCGTTGAAAGACATCACCGCCGTTCGGCGCGTCGCATTTGTGATGAAGGGCGGCATTGTTTACAAGAACGCGGCTCACGGAATCAGAGGTCAGAAGTCAGAGGTCAGAGGTCAGAAGTCAGAGATCAGAAGTCAGAGATCAGAAGTCAAAGACTAGAAGTCAGAGGTCCGAAATCAGCGGTCGGGAAGGCAAGGCAGTTCGCAGTCGCTGACAGCTGAACTCTGACTTCTGATCTCTGACTACGTCTGATCTCTGACCTCT
>DASYSA010000292.1:0-17691 GCA_036003885.1 Blastocatellia bacterium
TTTTCCGTAGAGGTTGTTAACGTGCGAACCAGTCTTCCTCTCCGGTTCCAATATCGTATGAGTGGGGCGAAAGTTTGCCCTCCCCAAGGACTCTGCCGCCGCGATAGGCGCTGACGTCCAGGCAGTGGGAAACAACGGGTAAGCAATCAAGAGGAACGCCAGTGGCATCGCAGCGCCGCCGGCTGTGAATCGACCTTTTTCCCTTCTCCTCATAAGCGTCACTCCTAAAGATCTCGCCTCGATCCCTGTCGCTCGCCGCAGTCTAAGAACGAGGCGAAGCCAGAATACCCTCAAATCGTGGTTGTGTCCCGATACCAGGGTTGGCATTGCCAACACAACTTTTGGTGGGGTCAGCGTCCGGCCGAGGGTGTGATCATAAGTGGGACCAGGGTCGACAATTGGCCCAAGGGGCGAAACCACGAATTACACGAATCACACGAATGATCACGAACCTGCACGAACAGTCCGTGATCATTCGTGTGATTGGTGTAATTCGTGGTTTCGCCCCTTCGGGACAGTGACCGAGACTTGAGTGCCTTGCCCGAGCTTGCTCTCCAGAATCAACTCTCCGCCGATCTGTTCAGACCGCTCGCGCATGCCGATCAGGCCAAACCCACCTCGGGCTGTTGACGAAATCGCTTCGGTATCGAATCCGCAGCCATCATCCTCAACCCGCAGGCGCACCTGTTGCAGATCGAAACTCAACTCGATCAGAACACGGCTCGCCCGGGCATGCTTTAGCGCATTTATCAGCGCTTCGCGGCCGATGCCGAGGAGGTTGTTCTCGATCGCTTCAGGCAGGCGCTGCGCAGCACCGTGCACTTCGAGTCCGGCCTGCACTCCGGTGCCTGCGGTCAACTGTTGCGCAATAACCGAGAGGGCTCCAGGCAAGTCGCCATTCTCCAGAGCCTGAGACCTCAGGTTCCACACCGATCGTCGGGCTTCCGCAAGGCTGCTGCGCGCCAGCCTTCGCGCGCAGTCCAGATGATCTTTGGCCTCGGGCGAATCCACTATCATGTCAGTCATCGATTCCAATTGGGCCGAGATGCCGGCGAATCCTTGAGCGAGCGTATCGTGAATCTCTCGCGCCATGCGATTGCGTTCGGCCAACACAGCGGCAAACCGTGCCTGCATCTGCCTCAAGCGAAAGCGGTGGAGCCCCCATCCAACCAGCGCCACACCAACTGCGGACAGCCCGTAGAACCAGTAGGTCTGATGGAATCGGGGTTTCAGGTAGAACTCAAGAGAAGCCCCTGTCATATTCCAGATGCCATCATTGTTCGACGCGACCACGCGGAATGTGTACATGCCCGGTGGAATGTTTGTATAGGAAGCCTCCCGCCGCATTCCCGCATCTACCCAATCTCTATCGAATCCTTCCAGCTTGTATTTGAAATTGACCTTCTCGGGGGCCAGGAAGCTCAGGCCGGTATAGTGAAATTCGAACTTCTCCAGGCCCGGACCCAGGCTTATATCTCCCGTGAGCCTGATCGGCTCGTTGTCGACGAGCACTCGCTCCACGATGACCGGCGGAGGCTGATCGTTCAGCCTGATGTTCTCGGGATCGATCATCACCACGCCCTTAACGGTTGGGAACCAGAGCTTTCCATCTTTGGTCTTCCATCCCGCCGGTTGAAAGCCGCCGTTGCATTCGCGACTCTTCATGCCATCCGATCTGCCGTATGAGATTGACGTAATCGAGGCTCTCATCCCCCTGGAATGTTCTTCGAAGTCGTTCTTGGCGATCCGGAAGATCCCTTTGTTGCAGCTCATCCAGAGATTCTCCTTCGAGTCTTCGAGAATTTGAAAGACGACGTCGTCGAAGAGTCCGTCTCTGGTCGTGTAAGAAGACAGACGCCGGTCTTTCAACCTGCTGATCCCACCACTTGTACCGATCCAGAGCGTACCTTCCCGGTCCTCATAGAGTGACAGCACGATGTTGTTGGCAAGTCCATCGCTCGTCGTGTAGGCGCTGAACACGCCGTCCTTCCAGCGGTTCAATCCGCCGCCATCGGTGCCGATCCAGACCGCGCCGTCTCTGTCTTCAGCGAGAGCCCATACGCTGTCGTTAGTAAGGCCGTCCTTCGTTGTATAGGCTGTGAACTTTCCACCGCTGAGCCGGTTCAACCCGCTGTCAGTTCCGAACCAGACGCCGCCGGCCCGGTCCGGGCAGATCGACAGCACGGTGCTGTTTGAGAGACCATCTTTCGCCGAGTAAGAGATGAAGCGCCCGCTCTTGAAACAGCTCAACCCGTCGTTGGTCCCCACCCACAGCCCTCCCTGGCTGTCCTCGGACAATGAGAGCACGCTGTTGTCTGCAAGCCCGTTTGCTTTTGTATAGGTCGTGAACCTGCCATCGACGAATCGGCTGAGGCCTCGCGCCGTTCCAAGCCAGAGTCCGCCAGTTCTATCCTGATAGACCGGGCGGACGATGTTGTCGGCCAGTCCGTCTTCGCCGGTATAGGTAGTAAATCTTCCACTCTTAAGCCGGTTCAGTCCGCCTTCATAGGTACCGATCCACAGGCTTCCCTCCCGGTCTTCACAAATAGATGCGACGCGGAAAGTGGACAGACTGTCCTTATCCCGATATCGTGCGAACCGCCCGTTACTGAAACGATTCAGCCCGCCGGCCGTTCCAATCCAGATGTTGCCTTCCCTGTCTTCGAGGAGCGACAAGACGCTGTTGTTGGCCAGACCGTCCCTGGCTTTGTAGGTGATGAACCGGTCATCTTTGAAGCGGTTTAGCCCGTCGCCCGTAGCGATCCAGAGGTCGCCCGCACGGTCCTCGATTATTGCGCGCACGAGGTTACTGGCCAGCCCGTCGCTTGTCGTAAACCGGGTAAACCTGCCATCGGTCATGCGGCTGATCCCGCCTTCTTCGGTCCCTATCCAGAGGTTGCCCTGGCGGTCCTCACAAATCGACAAGACCGAATTGCTCGCCAGACCATCCTTTGTGGAGTATGTAGTGAACTGTCCGTCTGCGAAGCGGCTCAACCCACCGAGAGTGCCAACCCAGAGACTACCTTTCCGATCCTCGAAGATCGCATCGACAATCCCATCGGCAAGTCCGTCTTTGCTGGTGAAGATCGTGAAGCTGCCGTCTTTGAATCGGCCGAGACCTCCGCCTTCTGTTCCAAACCAGAGGTTGCCGTCGTGGTCTTCCAGGAGAGCCTGTATGTTGTTCTCCTTGATCTCAGGGTTGCTCCGCTTGTCGAAGACGCTAAACCGTATGCCGTCGAAACGGACCAATCCTTCCTGGGTAGCCAACCAGAGATAACCGTCGCGGCTCTGGACTATGGCGACGACGGAGTTCTGCGGCAGCCCCTGGTCGGTTTGCCACACTTCGTGGATGTATTGGGTTATCGTCCCCGCAGAATCCAGAGCGAGCGCGGTCGCGCCAAGACCGATCCAGCAGAAGAGAGAGGCACACGCGAGCTTCTTCATGGTCGCACCATCAGCATGTAGATACTCCATGAGGATTTGAACTGGCTCGCAAACCGTCGCGGCCATTCTTAGTCCCGTAGTCTCTGTTGTCAAGTAGGCGAGTGAATGAGGCGCGGGGTCAACCCGCGTGGCGCCGATTGCTGAAAGAAAAGGGAGAGCCGTAGCCGGCTCTCCCTTGCTTTGCAACCGCAGAGCTTTGGTTAGAAATTGAATCGTGCGCCGAACTGCAACTGACGCGCGGGCGCCGATGAGGTGAAGCCCAGCGGCTGCGTCGGGGCTCGCCCCTTGATTCCGCGGGCGTTGAAGTTCTCAATTGCGGGCGCGCCTGGAGTCGCGCAGTAGCCGCCGAGCGTGCTGATGGGTCCACAGCCGACAACATTGTTGATGCCGGTGTAGTTGGTCTTGTTGAGCAGGTTGAACGCTTCGAAGGTGAACTCGAGGTAGCGGCGCTCGCCGCCGACGTTGAATCGTCTCCCGAGTCTCATATCGACTTGATGGAATGGTTCGCCCCTTGCTGAGTTGCGCGCCGCCTGACCCGGCCGATCGCTCTGCGATCGCCCATCGCCGTTGGCATCAAATCCTAAGAGCAGATTGAAGGGACGTCCGCTTCCGGCAACGTATATGCCCGACAGAAGCCAGTCGCTAAAGATCTTCTCCGCTATCGATTCCCCTTTGATTGGGCTTTCAAGCACGCCGTAGATCACGAGCCGGTGCCGCTGGTCGAACGCCGACAGCGCGCGGTCCAATCTGAGATTCAGCGGGTTCTGCGCGGAGAAGTCGCTGTTGAAGTCGGTCACTTCATCGATCGCCTTCGAGTACGTGTAATTGGCGTTGATGCTGTAGTGATGCGCAAGCCGTTTGCTCAACTGAACCGTGCCTGCGTGATAGAACGAACTCGCGCTCGACTCGTAGACGTTGTCCTGGAACAGAAGCGGATTTCGGAAGTCGCTGGTGAGTCCAGCCGCCACCTGTGCCGCGCTGGGGAAGCGAATAAAGGTCGCCCCGCCTTTTGGGTTGAGCGGGTTGGGCGGCCCGGTTCGCTTCAACTGGTTGATATCGCGATTCCGGGTTACATGCGCGCTCCGATTGAAGAGATAGCTGACTTCAACCAGGTACCCCGCGCCCAGGTCGCGCTGGACCGCCAGGCTCGCCTGCTCTGAATAGGGGTTCTCGAAATTCGGCTCGCGGCGGAACCGCACCTCGAGAGGCTTTCCAGGGGCGGGTGTGACTCCAAACTGAGCCAGATCCGCGGCGACGATCGTGCGTGTGCCGATGATTCCCTGCGACAGCAGCCTCTGATAGACAGCGAATGAGGTTGGCAGACCCAGGGCGCCCGATGTAGCGGTCGCGAGCACGATGTTGATGTTGCTTGGAGTGCCTTGCCCGTTCAGCTCGTTGACCACGTTCACAATCTGGCCATCAACCTGCCCGGTATAGATGCCGAAGCCGCCCCGCACCACCGTTTTGTTGTCATTCCACGGGTCCCACGAAAAACCGACCCGCGGCTGAATGTTGTTCGTATCCGACTTTCCGAAAAACTGCGGATTGTCGAGGAAATACCTTGCCCCCCAGGTGAGCGTGAAATTCGGACGCACCTTCCAGATGTCCTGCCCATAAAGGTGATAACGCTGCGTCCAGTAGTTAAAGCCGGACTCCCCAAAGCCCTGCTGATACACGATCGGCAGATTCAGGTTGAACGACTGCAGGGAGTTGATCACCGCGTCGAGAGGATCTGCCAGCCCATTCCCATTCGCGTCAGCGCCCAGCGCCCCACCGTTCGCTCGAATGAACGTGTTGAGCTGACCGAGCACAGTCGGACCCAGCGCAGGGTTGAGCGCGATTATGTTCGATAGCGGCAGCGCATTGCCGAAGTTGAACCGCCCCCCGAAAAATGTCTGAGAGTTGGCGGAGGTGTCGATGGCTTGAAACTGGCCGCCCACCTTGAGCGTGTGACTCCCCTTAACAGTCGCCACATTATCGCTGACTTCGTAGCGTCGCTCTATTGCCTCGGACGGCAGGAAGATGTCGCGCCCGAAGTTGCCGAATCCCTCGATGTTGAATTCGGGCCCGACCAGGTCGTTGGGAATGAAGTCGGCAGCCAGGTAGCTGTACTGTGCCTTGAGTTCGTTGAGTGTGGTCGGGCTGAAGAAGTGAGTTTCCGATAGCAGCGCTCCGCCGGTGAACGCTTTTGCGGTTCGCCCGCGCGAAACTGCTGTCAGCGCCCCGGCTGCATTGTTCTCGAAGCGTGATTTGCCAAGGTTGAACCTCGCATACCCACTGTCCTTTGCGTTGAAGCTGTGATCCAGGCGACCCGAAAAGAGAGTGCTGTTTGTCTCGAACGGGAACTGACCGCTCGCGCTCTGGAACAAGCTGACGGTGCGCGGATAGGCCGCTTGAGTCGTAGTGAGTGCAGCTCTCAGCCCCGCGGAAATTGCCCGGAACGGAGCCGGAACACTCGCTCCATCCAGGAACCCGAACAGCGCGCTCTGGCTGGCGGTGATGTTGAAAAGATTCGGGTCGTTCAGCAGGTTCACAAAGGTCGAACGTGTTTCACTGAGCCGCTCGACCGAGGTAAAGAAGAACGTCTTGTCCTGGGATATGCGGCCGCCAAGCGATCCGCCGTATTGCTGCCGATCGAAAGGAGCCTTTCCGGCAGGCGTGAAGTCGAAGGCATTGCGCGCATCAAACCGGTCGTCACGGAAATATCCGAACAGGCTTCCGTGAAAAGAATTGCTTCCGGTCTTGGAAACTATATTGACGATGCCGCCTGAAGCTCCGCCAAATTCAGCATTGTAGCTGTTGCGGTTTACCTGAAACTCCTGGACGCCTTCCTGACTTATGACGTCTCGCGCGCCGCCCGAGTTCGTATCCGCTGAAGCGCCGTCCACCAGGATCGAGTTTCCGCGGCCGTTGTTGCCGCCGAAGGAGAGTCCCGATTGCGGCGTTTGTGCAACTCGGAAGTCCGACGAGTCATTGATGCTGTCGGAATCGGTGACGCCCGGCGTCAGCAAAGCAAAATCGAGATAGTTCCGGCGATTGATCGGCAGGTTCGTGATCTGGCGGTCGCCGATCACGGATGACTGGGCGGTTCGCTCGACTTCTATCGCCTCTCCGCCGGCGGCAACATTGATTGCCGCTTGAACGCCGCCTGTTGCAAGTTGAACTGGAAAAGAAGCGACCTGGCCGACATCGAGCTTGATGTCGCTGAAGCTCCGCGTGGCAAAGCCACTAGCCTCTACTTTCATGCTGTAGATGCTTGGTTGCAGAGCGAGGATGATGAAATTGCCGTTCTCATCAGTCGTTGCCGATCGGCTTACTCCCTTAGCCGGGTCGGTCACTGTAACGGTGGCGCCGCTAACGGCCGCGCCGGTCTGATCAGTGACCTGGCCTCGCAGTTCCGCCGTTGACACCGATGCCTGAGAGAAAGCAAAGTCCACTCGCACGAGAAGCAAAACCATCAGAATCAGAATCATCTTTTTTGTGGTCTTCATGATTTGGGACTCCTATCAGATAAACTTACTCACAGCCGTGAGACGCGGGTTCAGACAGGGTATGGTCTCCAAACGGCCAAGTCAAGCTGTGACCTTTATCTCTTATCGTGATAAGGCCGCAATGAGCAAGTGAGCTTGTTTCCCGCGATTGTTACCGCCCGGGATCGGCTAGCCGAACAGCCTTTTGGGGGCAGGCTGGAATCAGAAATTCGAAATGCGAAATTCGAAATGCGAAATTACTAAGGGGTTCGGCAATTTCGCATTTCGCATTTCGAATTCCGAATTTCCCCTTTCGCATTTCTCACGATCGGTAAGGCTCTCGGCCTCGGCCCTGAACTGGAATGCCCTGATCTGCCAGAACCTCATTCTGAAGCGCGTACATGCACGCCGCCGCTTCGTCGATCTTGCGGGTGAATGCGATCGAGCCTTGCAAAATGGGCTTCAACTTCGCTTTGTCCTGTATCCTGGCGCGCGGGTACTCGTGCTCCACGATCAGATGAGTGTTGGCTACGTCGAGCTTCAACAACTCCCGCGCGGCTAGTTGGTGGTCGAGCCAATCGACAGTTCGATTCTGCAGATAAGCAAGCGGGTCGTGCCGGGCGGTGCCCGGTAGTTCGTGCTCGCACAGGACGGTTTGCTTGAGCCAGGCGTTGGCTTGATCCGCCGGATTGGACGAAGGCTTTCCATCTTTCCAATCGCCGCGCTGAACAGTCTGTCCGCCGTAACCCCAGGCCGAAACGCCCTTCGAGTCGATTACCTGACCTTTGACGTGGAAGCCAGCGATCAGGAAGTTGTAGCCGGTATCTTTCAAGTATTGGAACATCGAGCGGGTGTCCTGTCCCATGAGGATCGCGTGCGATGGATCGTAGTGAATGCGAAACTGATCCCCGACGCCGGCCTTCTCGCATATCTTGTGAATGGCGATCCAGGTGCCCGGAGTGTAGGCAATGTTGTTATGATAGTTGTCGCCGGTGGTCCATCCGGGCATGGGGCACTGCTCGATGCGATAGACCAGCCCACGGGCTTTGGCCTCTTTGAGCAAGGGAACCAAGCTCTCCCTGAAGTCTTCCAGGTTTTGGTCCATGCTGAGCTTCTGGTTGCGGCCGACAAAGCCGCAAACCGCATCGACGCCGAGCAAGGCCGCAGCATCAAAAACTCGCAGCATGAACTCGTGCTTCTTCTTTCTGATCGCCGGATCGTCGTGGAGCATATTGTCGAAGTAGCCCAGGTCCGACAGCCCGATCTTGTATTCGGCCAGCGCCGCGAGCACCCGGTTGGCGCGAGTCTTGTTGAAGGGCTCGCGCAGGTCGAGCGTATTGGCGACCGGATCCAGCAGGGCTTCGGCGGGGATGTCCGATTCGGTTGGATGAAGCGCCGACGAAAGCTGAATGTTTTCAGCGCCAAGCTCGCGGGCATAGGCAATCCAGTCCTCAATGGCCCGATCGGGATCCGGGTCGCGAATCTCTCTGGGAGTCAATTCCTGGAGCGCTGCGGTTAGCACTCCGATCTTCATGAACTTGGGTTCGAATGGCCTCACTGACATAGTTAGTCCCCTTCTGTCGCTTTGAGTGATCAAAACCTACCGGTAGCGGCCCAACAAGAAGCTTAACTCTTATAACGCGAGGTAGGAGCCAGTCAAGGCGTGCATACGGCCGTGCGGCTCTACAAACATTTCACCCTACGGGTGAGGAGCTGGCGCTGGGCGGCGGGTTCTACAAGCACTTCACCCCTACGGGGTGACAACAACATCACTTGAATCACTTGTTGACCCGATGAATCGAGTCAGGGACTTTGAGCCGTTTGCCCAAAAAGGGGCCGTACCCGCATATGAATATCTGAATATGAAGCGGGTACTGACCCCTGTCGCGTTAGGGATGTTGTCGCGGTGTCACCAATCCTCTCTGGGTACGCATCGCTTCCAGCGTACGAAACTCGGCGCTGCGTCCCTTGGAATCCAAGCGACCGTTCGCGGAGGACTCGCACGCGGAAGCGATGCGCACCCAAAGGAACAGGGCCTGGCGACACCGCGCTCCATAGTTGATAGACGCGAGCCGGCGGAAAAGAAATGCGAAATTCGAAATGCGAAATTCGAAATTGGGAAAAGAGACCGGCAATTTCGAATTCCGCATTTCGATTTCGCATTTCTTGATTCTTGACACACCTGCGGGACGCGTAGCATGATGGCTACCTCGCATCAGATTCATCACTTCAGCAGATCGTTAACCTCAGTTCTTTATCAAGGAGCAAGTTCCTATGACTCAGATTGGAAGGCGCGAACTTTTGTTCGGGATGGGAGCCGCGGCGATGTCGTCGCTTGTTCTTCCGGGGGGTGGACTAGCCATGCAGAATGCCGGCAAGGTGGTAAAGAAGGGACGGCTCAAGCAATCTGTCTCACGCTGGTGCTACAACAAGATTCCGCTTCCCGAATTCTGCCGCAACGTAGCCGATATGGGACTGACTGCGATAGATCTCCTGGAGGAGAAGGATTGGCAGACGGTCCGCCAGTTCGGGTTGATCTGTTCGATGGGCTACGCGGGCGGAGGCACGATTCCCGATGCCCTGAACAACAAGGCCAACCACGATGCGATTGCAAAGAACTTCGAGAAAAGTATTCCTACCGCGGCGAAGCTGGGAGTGCCAAACGTGATCACCTTCTTCGGAAACCGGAAAGGTATGCCCGACGCTGAAGCCATCGAGAACTGTGTCATAGGCTTGAACCGGGTCAAGAAGATCGCCGAAGACAACGGCGTTACGATCTGCGTCGAACTGCTCAACAGCAAACGGAATCACAAGGACTACCAGGGCGACTTTACGCCGTTTGGCGTTAAGGTGATCACGGCAGTCGCATCACCACGCGTGAAACTGCTTTACGACATCTATCACATGCAGATCATGGAAGGGGACGTGATCCAGACCATCCGCGACAACATTCAGCACATAGCTCACTTTCACACCGGCGGAGTGCCCGGGCGGCACGAGCTGGACGACACCCAGGAGTTGAATTGGGCTACAGTGTGCCGAGCGATAGTGGACACGGGCTACAAGGGCTATGTCGCGCACGAGTTTGTTCCGACTCGCGACCCCTTGACCTCGCTTCGTGAAGCGGTCGCGCTCTGCGATGTGTAAAGGAAGGAACAGCCACGAATTCCACGAATTCCACGAATTGAACACTAATTTGTTCGTGAACCATTCGTGAAGTTCGTGGCAGCTCCTTCCCGTAACGTAGTCGCGAATCTCGCCTGGAACCCTGCATTATTCGTGTAACATTCGTGCTATTCGTGAAATTCTTGGCTGCTCATTCCCATAACGTAGTCGCGAATCTCGTCCGCAACTCTGTCGGCCAGATAGAGGGCCATCCAGTGCTCTGCACGAGGGATGATTCGAAGCTGCGATCCCTGAATGTCGGCATTGAGCCGCTCGCCATGCACCGGCGGGAAATGTCTGTCTCGCTCACCCCATAGCACAAGCGTGGGAGAAGTGATCTGACGATACAATTCAGGAAGCCGCGGTAGGGTGCCCTGGTACCCCGCGCACATCCTTATAATAAAATCTCGCACGTCCGCACGATTGAAGCTCTCCCAGAGATCGGCGCGCAACTGCCTGGAGAGCTCCTGTCCTTTCGGCAGAAATGTCTTCTCCGCGCGTCGAAAAGTAGCGGTTGGGAATCGCCTCAGTATTACCTGATTCCATCCGAATCTGCGTAACACCGCTATTTCCAACGACGTCTTGACATCCCAGTAGGCGAGGCAGTTCATTGCGACCAGGAAGCGAGTTCGGTCCGGGTGACGAGCCGCAAAGACGAGGGCCGGTTGCGCGCCCATATCCATGGCGACAAGACCGGCTTGCTGGATTCCCCAACCGTCGAGCAGTTCCAGAAGTCTCTCGGCCATGTGGAATGGCGTCGCTCCCCCCGGCCATGTCTGGCTCTGGCCGAGACCCGGCCAGTCGAAGGCAATCACCTCGAATCTGTCCGCAAGGCGCGGCGCCAGCTCGCACCATATCTGCAGATTGTCAGGATACCCGTGCAGCAGGATCAAGGGCGGCCCGCTGCCCAATCGTGCCACTCGCAAACGCCGTCCATCTCGAACCGTTTCTATGACTGTCTCGAGCAACACATACCTCGCACTCCGCGGAAAGGAAGAACACGAAATTCGTGGTTCCCCCCTCCTAGTTCAAGTCTTCGCATACCCTGTCGGCGGCAAGGACACCCGACACGGCGCAGAAGCTCACCCACTGGCCGGGATGGGTTGCGCTTCCGGCCAGGTATAGGCCCGGCACATAGGGACTGCGGTGCGCCAGACGTCCCGCCCTCATGAAACGCGCAGTCATGACCGGGTTCATGCTGTCGCGATACAAGTTGAATTCGGCTCCCCACTCGCGGGGCGTGCGCACGGCAAGGATGCGATAGTCTGTGATCGACTCTCGCCACCAGGGTTCGGCAAGCATTTGATCGAGGTACTCTCGTTGGCCCGAAGCGCCGCCAGGTTCGGCCACGCTGTGAGTCATCGGTGCGATCAGGCGGGCGGGCCACCAGCCATCCCGTTGGAGATCCGGGGCCATAACCGACGGAGTAACCAACACCCGGCAAAAGGCGCCGCCCCCAGGCAGCTTGAATCGAAGATAGGGCGGCCGGTGCGCGGTGTTCACTGCCAAATACGCAATTACACCTGGGGACTGCAGCGGTAGCTTAGTGATCTCTCTTCTTACATGCTGAGGTGTTGACTCGACCAGGTTCAGATACGTGCCTACGCCATTGCAATTCGAAACAACCGCGTCCGCAGCGAATAATTCACCTCGGTCGGTCTCGACTCCACTCACGCGACCACCGTCGCATCGGATTCTGGCGATTCGCGTGTCATACCGAAACTCGACCCCGGCCGCTTGCGCTGCAGAAGCCAGCGCTTGCGGAATTACGCCTATGCCCCCGACGGGATAATAAGCCCCAATGCTGTGAAAGAGCGCCGGAACGAATGACATTACGCTAGGGGCATCCTCGACTCGCTGCCCGGCAACGTGAGTCCAGACCCCAATCGCATCAATCACCGCGGCTGGAAGGCCTGTCCTCGAAAGTACCCCGCCAAGCGAGCTGAGCAGAAATGGGATGGAAGTCCAGGCGCGACCCCGTAGCAAATCCAATGGTCCCGACGGTGAGTTGTAAAGCAGTCGTTGAAGACGATCATACTTTTTCTTACACCCAGTGACGAACTCGATGTAGCGCCGGCCGCTTCCAGGCCATTGGCTCTCAAAACCTGCGGCAGTTCGTTCCAGATCAGAGTAGAAACGGACAGTGGCCCCGTCCTCGGATGCCACCTGGTAAATGTCTTCGATTCGCCGAAGCGAGACGAGCTTTGAGAGTTCCAGGCCGAGCGAGCGAAAGGCCCATTCCAGACCGTTGCGGTCCAGCAGAATGTAAGGCCCGGCATCGAATGTGAAGCCATCTATTTCGATTGCCGACGCGAGTCCGCCGGGCTGGCTCCGCGCTTCGATCACCAGCACGCGGAAGCCGCGCTGTGCCAAACGGAGCGAGGCCGTGAGACCTCCCATACCTGCTCCCACAATCACGATGCTCCGCGTCATCTCTTATGCCTGAGTCCCAGCAACGCCTGAAGAGATCTTCGCCGGGCTCGCAAAAACCACTTTTCAGGGGAGATCGGGGGAAAGGCGTCGCGATCCATTTCGGGAACAAATAGGGCGCCGCGATTACTCGCGTACTGATAAACGGGATAGGCGAGAAGGCTCAGGAGTGCAGACCATTCGCTGTAGTATGGGCCGCGCCATCCCTCTACCGGCTCGTCGATGCCGATGACCTGAATGTTGGCGGAGGGATCGCCGAACCAGTGGCACGCTGCATTCAAGTGCTGTGAGTCTCGGGGATTGCCGATCCCCAGGTGACGCGCCGCGACCATATCGACTGAGATCGCATCGACCCCAGCGTAGAAACGATGCGGTGATTTCGGATGGGGGCAACCCATAACGCCGAGGAGTCCGTCCGCTGCAAGATCGTAGGCGTCGATGATTGCAAAGTGAGGAGGAAATTCATCTATCAGCATCATGTTGGCAGTCTCACGATGTGCCTGGCGTTCGACGAACAGAAACTCTTCGCAGCGCGCGCCCAGACCTTCAAGATTTCCGACGGTGAGATAGACCATCTCGACCGGATGGCTGCGCATTTTGGAGAACGATATGCGGAAGTCTGCCTCCTTCCATGTTCTTCCTACTGCGTACTGGCCGAGTCCTCGAATGTAGTCGTGCGGTATTTGCTCATCGGAACTGTCCACCAGGCGAAAGCTGGGTGAGCCGATGTCGAAGTAACGCGCTACGTCGTGCACGGCGCGGTTCTTGAAAAACTTATCGTAAATATTGCGAGCCTCGACGACAGCCACATCCGAGCACCCGAGTCCGTGCAAGAACACCGCAAGCTCTTCTACAAGGGCGGGGTCCGTAATGGCTGACTTATCCTTACGATGATAACCGAGCATGAAGGTCGGCTTGATCGCCAGACGCAACTCAGCGACCGGTTTGCCAAGGGATCGGGCGCGTTCTTCGATCCGCTCCTTGAGTCCGGCCTCATCGAGCAGATTATGAAATAGCGCGAGCTTTTCCTGGGATGATTTGCCGTGAAGCACCCAGACCGGGCCTCCGCTGCCGAGAGGGTTGTATGCACCCGCGCTTCCTCGCCTGGCGCGCGGCAGGAAGACCTGTCCAACATCGCCGATCTGCTGAGCAAGGGTGTCGGCAGTCTCCGTGGACGCGAGGCAATCGCGCTCATCGATGGCGGCGACCAGGATCTCGAACACCCGCCGGTGACGCTCTTCGTCTTCCTGGGTTCGGCGAAAGTCGTCCGCTCTGACCGGGTCGGTCACGAGTTCAACCAGCCGCTTGAAACAGAGCCAGGCCGTCTCTTCGGCATCGACGTTGAACTTGCAGTACTCTCGAAAGGGGCGATAGTCGAGATGCTCCAACACGTCCTTCGGGACTTGTCTGAGGGCGAAGCCGGACCATGTCAGGGCGGTTGCGAGAGTGCGGGAGATTGGTCCGTCTCGCCAGGGGACGTGCTGGCGGACTGAAGCAGCCCACCCGCCCGTGGCGCCGGCAACTTGCCTCGTGAACGCGATCGCCCGAAGCCGGGGACTGCCGAGTTTGAAGATCGCGCCGCGAATGTAAATGGCGTGCATCTGCTCATCCTTCCAGACCCAGATGAGCGCGTGCCGAATAATCTCCCGAACGTCGTCGGCGATCGGCATGCTTTTCAGCCGCCGTAGAATCAAGTCCTCCCTGTAGCCGATCGAAACCATCTCCTCTCGCTCGAGCGCGAGCAGAAGAAGACGAATAATTTCGCGTTGCGGACGCCCTGCGTATTGGCGTTGCCAGGCGCCGAGCAACTCCTCGAATTCGTCATAGACGCTTCCCACTCATTCCCCCTCGATTTTGGATTTGGATTTTGGATTCCGCCATCCACAACCTAAAGTATCCACAATAATCCAAAATCCAAAATCTAAGATCCCAAATCGGTGTCGTTCGTGGCCGCCCCTTCGGCACTGTGCATTCGCATCAGGAACTCGAGAAATAGAACGGCAAAGACAAGATCGATCACGCCCGGGGCCGCCAATGTATAAGGGATATCTCCTCTGATGGCATGGCCCAGGAGTATTGAGAAGACCGCCACCTTACCTATGATACCGAGTCTTACTATTGCGTGGTTTCTGGAGACATCTTTGGCTACCCAGTAATATCCGATTCCAAGCAGACAAATGCACGAGATGGATAAGTGCAGATTTAGTGAATCCGCCCCTGGCGGCATGCGCAATAAAGACCTGATCTCCTCATCGGCAACGAGAGAGATAAGCGCCACCAGCCAGTTCCACAATGCGGCGGCTATGAAGAGCCACCTGTAACGCCTGAGCTTGACCGTTGGTCTACCATGTCCTGGGACTTTGTCCTCCATGATGTTCTCAGATTTGAAGCCGCGCATCGGATTCAGGGCTTGAAATGCGCCGGCTCTCGAAGAAGGGCCAGGGAAGTGCGGACGTAACCGTCGTCGATAACGCTCGCGTGTATCGAGAGCTCTTCGTCCAGCAGTTTACGCAGTTCAGGGAGTCTGTGAAAAGGCACCGACGGAAATAGGTGGTGCTCGAGGTGGTAGTTGACATTAGACCAGAAGAACTCCAACCAGCGATTTGTAGCGACCGAGCGCGCGTTAGTCCACTTGTTCCCGGCCTTGACCGCATGATGCTCGCAGATGCCGCGCAAGACCGACGCGAAGAAGAGACCGCTGTACATCGGAGCTATCACGAACAGGAGATAGAGTTTGATTCCAAGCATAAGCGCCAGCGCTGCATGGAGTGCAATCGCGCACGCCACATCGATAGCAACTCTTCGCCGACGCTGGTTATGTTTACGGCACCGGAAAGGATATAGGTTGATGCCGACCTGTGCCGCAGCCGGAATCACGAGGTAAGCCCAGCCCGGAACCCCGCGAACTACGCTGTTGAATAGCTGGAACTCCGGATCTCTGTCTGTATGTGGGTCAAGGTGATGGTCGAGATGGAACGCCCTGTGCGCGGTGGATGAGATTCCAACAAGCCCGAGCGTGAGCCACGTAAGAATTTCGTTTACGTGATGGTTGCGTGAGATGAGATCGTGCGTACCCTCGTGGCCGTGCACCAACAGGTCGTGCAGCGGCAAGGCGCCAATTAGAAGAATGATCGGTGCGGTGATCCACCAGCGGCCTAAGTAGAGGGCCACTCCAGCCGCGAGTGTCCATAGAAGAAGATCGAGCAGAATGCGCGCAACTGAGCAATATCCAGCAGCGCTCAGCCGGCTGGCTGCAGCTGTGATTCCCGGGTCGATTGTGATCGCAGCCTGTTTGACAATCACTTCGAGCCAATCTATCACAGAGCCTCTGTGTGTCAACCATAAAGGCAGTGCAACCACACGGGTTGTAAGCAGTGTCGCCATACTCCCACCAACGTCCCCGGATAGGCACCTCACTGATGTGAGGGGTTAATGAAATGGGGCTCGCTGAGCCAGGTTGAGCTAAGGATTGAAAAGGCACATTTTTGCAGGGACTCCGATCTTCAATACCACCGGTCGGCCTGGTTCGAGTGTGCTACTCTAGCGGCCGTCCTGCAGGTATTGAGCAGCGCGTATTTACACGGCCGAATCTCTGGTTATCATTGGATTGACACCTTTTTCAGCCGTGTGTTAGTTTTCGAGGCTTGAACTAGAGGTCAAATCCTTGATAGGAGAGTCTATATTTTGTTCGGGGTGACAGCGCTCGCCCTCGCTGGGGGCGAGGAAAACATCATTCAGCCGAACGCTTCGCTCTTCCTCGTATTCGTCCTTTTCATCATCTTCGTCTTTGTTCTGAACCGGATACTGTTCAGGCCAGTCGGCCGAGTCCTAGACGAGAGAGAAGCGTTGACCGAAGGCGCAACCAATGAAGCGCGGGCCGCTGCTCGCCGCTATCAAGCCGAACTAGCATCTTACGAAGCTTCGATTCGCCAGGCCCGCGGCGAAAGTTATCGCCGGCTTGAACAGGACCGCGCAACCGCACTCGAAGAGCGCAAACGCCTGATCGATGAAGCCAAGCAGAAAGCGGCCGACGAGATAGATCTGGCCAAATCTGAGATCGCCAACCAGGCTGCTTCGGCGCGCGCCTCCCTCGAAGCTGAATCACGACAGATCGCGGAGCGAATATCGCGCACCGTGCTCGGTCGCACCGTGGGAGGTGGAGGCGATTGACGATCCAGACATTCACATTCCTGGCCCTGTTGCTTCAGAGCCATGCAGAGCCTGTCAGCCTGTTATCGAACCCGGACCTGTGGAGGGTGATAAATATTGTTGTTTTCGCTCTCATCCTCGTCTACATCCTCCGCAACAAGATCGGCATCGGGAAGGTCTTCGATAACCGGGCAGCCTCGATAGTGAAAGAGCTCGAGCAGGCGAAACGCGACAAAGAGGACGCGCTCAAACAACTGGCCGGGGTGGAAGCGCGACTGGGGCGGCTCGATCAGGAGCTGGCGGAGATTCGCCTCGAAGCCGAGCGAGAAGCCGCGCGCGAAGCTGAGCGAATCCACCACGCTGCGGCGGCCGACGCCGAGAAGATTCGGCAATCGGCACATCGCGAGATCGAGGGAGCAATGAAGTCTGCCCGCAGCGAGCTTCGCGCATTTGTGGCCGACCAGGCTGTTCAGATGGCTGAGGCGATAATCCGGAAGGAGATTCGCCCGGAAGACGCTTCCCGGATGTTGACCAGATACACGGAGGAACTGGGCGAGGTGAAGAGATGAGCATCGTCGCCATTGCGCGCCGTTACGCGGAAGCTCTCGCGGATGTGGCCATCGCACACAATCAAGTCGAACAGATGGACGCCGAAGTGGGCTCGTTTGCTCAGATGATACGCGACAGCCCCGAGCTTCACGACGTCTTTGCGAGTCCAGTCGTTTCGCAGGAACAGAAACGCAGCGTGCTCGACGCCATCATCGAGCGAACCGGCGTCAGCGCCATGATCGCCAATCTGCTTCGCACGATGCTGAGCCACTACCGCTTGCACAACCTCACCGAAGTTCACGAGCAGTTCCGCCGCGCGATAAACAGACGCAGAGGCATCGCACTGGCCGAAGTTACGACTGCCGTCCCGGCCAGCCAGGATGCGCAGGACAGGCTCACCCGTAAGCTCCAGGAGCTTGTCGGCAAACAGGTCCAAATTCAGTTCAAGACCGACCCCGCGCTCATCGGCGGCGCGGTGACTCGA
>DASYSA010000293.1:0-13141 GCA_036003885.1 Blastocatellia bacterium
CGACTTCACCGCGAGCTTCGTAATATTCACGTCGCTGGTCAATATTCACCACTTCCTTTTGGATGGAGCGCTTTGGAAGTTGAGAGACGGGCGCATTGCGGCTTTGCTGCTGAACACCCGCGATAAGGTTTCAGCCGAAGCGGCTGGGGTCAGCCGTTCGATAGGCAGGACGGCTCGATGGATCATAGGCGGGCACCCGCTTGCTCGAACGATTCGCGTCACGGCGATCGTCCTGCTGCTGATGCTGGCCGGTCTCGATCTGGCGAGGTCGTACTTCGGCTTTAATGGCCAGAGCGAAGCTCGGCTTGCGAGGGCCGAGTCGCTGAATCCCTATGACCAGAGGTTGTTGATGCGCCTCGCGCGAGAGCAGGGCAACGACGGAAAGCTGGAACAGACCATCTCGACGCTGGAGCGCGCCATCCGGACAAACCCTGAGAACGCGGAGGCGCAGAACCAGCTTGCACAGTTGCTGATCAGGAACGAGCTGTACGAAAGAGCGTTCGAGCACTGCAAGCAGATGATCCGGCACCTGCCGGACGACGTGAATGGCCTGGTAAACTTTGGCATACTGGCCTCCCAGCTGGGACATGAGGACGATGCGATCCAGAGTTGGGCGCGCGCGGTGTCCATTGATCCCGATCAGAAGAACGTAAGACTCTATCTGGCGGACGCGTACGAGAAAAAGGACAAGATCGAGTTGGCCATACCGCAGTACGAGCGATATCTCGCCTTGCTTTCCGAGCAGGAGGGGCCGCCCCTCGATCCGAAAGAAGTCATAGGTCTCACGCTCAAGCTCGCGCATTATTACGGGCAACAAAACAAACTTGCTTTCGCTCTTCAATACGCAGGGCAAGCGGCAAGTCTCTCTGCGCAGGCGGGCGAGAAAGCTTCGCTGAGTGCGGCGTATTCGACCATGGCTCAGGCTCTGATCGAATTGGGGAAGCCTGACGACGCCATCACCCTTTACCAACGCTGTATTCGGCTCGATCGAGAGACGGGCGACTCACGGCAGGAAGGACTGGACTGGTTCAAGTACGGCCAGTTCTTGAAGCGCTCGCGCAAGCCTGATCGACTGGTACTCGCCTGTTTGATCAAGGCGGACGGATTGGTCAAGTCCAGCGAGGTCAAGGAGCGTGAATTGATTGCCGAGGCCCGAAGTCAGGAGGAGATCGCCATGGGCGTGGAAGCCGCGACAGTCACCCGCGACCTTGATTCGATCACTGAGGAACTCATGGCTCTGCAACCGTCAACGTAGGAAATGCGAAATTCGAAATGCGAAATGCGAAATTAGAAATTGAATTTCGCATTTCGCATTTCGCATTTCCCCTTCACATTTCTCTTTGACTTAAAACCACCAAAGCACATACCCTGTCTCGTCACGTTCGAACCACACAATTCAAGGCCCGAGAGGAATTTCGAATTGCGCGACGCGACGAATTTGGCTCTTCTGATTGCATTTCGAATTTCGCATTTCGAATTTCGCAATTCCCCTTTCCCCTTCCAATCCAACACCAGAGAGAATAGAAATGGCTGATGAGCGAGACGAGACGCGGGAGACCGGAGAGACGATTAAGCCTGACGCCTACGAGCGCGAGGAAACCACCGACCTGAAAGACTCCACTCCCGATCCTCCCAAAGGATTAGCGCTGCACACGCGAATACTGCTGGGACTTGTGATCGGCGCCGGCGCAGGCCTCATAGTCAACGCCACGGCGGGCGGCAGCAACACCAGGGTAGTCTGGTTCATAAGCAACATCACTGAGCCGATTGGGCAGTTGTTTCTCCGGCTGTTATTGATGATCGTTGTGCCCCTCGTTTTTTCATCGCTGGTCGTCGGAGTGGCAGGTATCGGCGACATCCGCAAGCTCGGGCGAGTTGGGTTGAAGACCTTCGCTTACACGATCGTGATCTCGGCGATCTCGGTTGCGATCGGACTGACTCTGGCCAACACCGTCAGGCCGGGTAATCGAATCGATCCCTCAACGGCTGAAGCTCTGAAGGCGCGCTACGGATCGGAGGCCAGCAAGCGGGTGGAGGACGCGCAGAAGGCGGGACCGACTGAGTCGGTGTTGATGCAGGTTGTAAAGAAGATCGTTCCGGACAACCCCATCGCTGCGATTGCCGGCCTGAAGCCTGATGCCGCCACCGGGCTGATCAAAGATGACACCCCCGACATGCTGCACGTCATGTTTTTCTCGCTGATTCTGGGAATAGCGGTGACGCTCGTGAGTCCGGAGGTATCGGCGCCTCTGATAAGAGGACTCGAGGCGCTCTACGCAGTCTCCGCAAAGATAATCGACATCATCATGAAGGTCGCTCCATTCGCGGTCGCGTGCCTGTTGTTCACTAATGCCGCTCGATTCGGGCTGGATCTGTTTGCGGCGCTGGGGTGGTTTGTTGCCACAGTATTGGTGGGGCTCGCCCTCCACATGTTCGGGGTCTACTCGCTGTCGGTTTACTTTTTGTCACGCTTGTCGCCACTGGAATTCTTCCGAAGAACCAAGACCGTAATGCTGACGGCCTTCTCGACCTCCTCTTCGAATGCGACTTTGCCGACGGCGTTGCGGGTCTCCGAAGAAAACCTCGGAGTGCCCCGTGAGATAAATAGCTTTGTGCTTACGATCGGCGCCACAGCGAATCAGAACGGGACGGCCCTTTACGAGGGTGTGACAGTACTGTTCCTGGCGCAGCTTGCGGGAGTCGATCTGACGCTTGGCCAGCAGGTGGTTGTGGCCTATCTCGCAATACTGGGTGGCATCGGAACCGCGGGCGTCCCGTCGGGTTCCATACCCTTCATTGTGTTGGTCCTGGTTACGATAGGCGTGAACCCGGCGCTTATCGCCATAATACTCGGTGTAGACCGCATCCTGGATATGTGCCGCACGACACTCAACGTCATCGGCGACATTACGGCGGCCACTTACGTCGCGCGTTCGGAAGGGTACGAGCTTCTGAAGCCTCATACCCACTAGGGGGAATTGCGAATTTCGAATTTCGAATTTCGAATTGGCGAATCTCGAATCGAACTCCGAAATTCGCAATTCGAAATTCGCAATTCCTGTTATTTTGTATCCCCTCTGGTTCGCCGCCTGGTCTCTTGCATGCCAGTTCCGTAGTTGCGGCCGTTGTAGGTCAATCCCGGTATTACCTTGCCGCTGACGCCGACATAAGTGTCCTTACTCGGCACACCATACTTTTCGCTGACAACCCACAGCCGGCCGGTACCGTCATCAATTTCAAACACACCAGCGCCGGCAACACCATAAGATCGGGTGACTCGGCCGACAACTGTCACTTCTTTGTTGAAATAGCGGCCTGGGTCGCCCGCTATGTCGCCGATGCGTTTGCGTTCCGGGCAGCCCGTAAGGCCTAACGCCATCAGGGCGATGAATGCGCCGCAAAAGATTCTATTCTTCTTCATAGTTCGATAGCCCTCCTGAACCGTGAAAGGATGCGAAGGTGGCAGGGCTTAGCGGGCGTGGCCGCACGAACCAAAAACAGCCGGGCGCCCAGCCCCACCAACGTGTTTGAGATTCTTTGGGGCCTAAAGGATGCCTGAAGTGGGCGGAGAAATGTGGGAGAGTGGGAGAGTGGGAGAATGGGCGGCGCTCCCACTCCCCCATTCTCCCACTCCCCCATTCTCCCACTCCTGTATAATCCATTCGTGCTCAGTGCCGAGATCATTATCGTCGGAAATGAAGTCCTCCTCGGCCTCGTCCAGGACACCAATTCCAACTATCTCTGTCGCGTGATCCGGGGAGCCGGTGGCTGCGTGCGGCACATCGCCGTTGTAACAGACGAGGCCGGCGCCATAGCTGCCGAGATGATGCTATCGCTGGAACGCAGGGCCGATCTGATCGTTACATGTGGCGGACTGGGACCCACGGAAGACGATCTTACGCTCGCAGCCATCGCGAAGGCCTGTAACCTTCAGCTCGTATCGGATCAAGCCGCCGCCGATTTTATTCGACGCAAGTATGGCGAACTTGCGGCTCGGGGTTATGTCGCGAGCGGAGAGATGAACGAGGCGCGAGCGAAGATGGCCAGGTTCCCCGAGGGCGCTGAGATGGTTGACAACCCGGTCGGCACGGCGCCGGCAATGCTTCTCACCGTTCGTGACAGTCAGATACTCTCCCTGCCGGGAGTTCCCGCTGAGATGAAGGGCATAGTCGAGGGACCGCTTCAAGGATTCTTTACCGGCCTGTTCGGCGGAGGCGCCTACATCGAACGCGAGTTGTTGGCGGACTGCGGAGACGAATCAGTGTTGGCGTCCCTGCTCCGCACTGTGGCCGGCGCTCATCCGGGCGTCTACATCAAGTCTCACGCCGGCCGCTTCGGCGCGGATTTGAAGTTCCGAATAACTCTTTCCGCTTCGGCGACGGACGCGCGTGATGCCGAAGCCTTGATCGATCGAGCTCGCGCCGATCTAATACGCCATTTGGCTGACGCTGGTATTCACTCGGCCTAGGCAGACGGGGAATTGAGCAGGTCTACCAGCACGCTCTCACCCTCACGCAAAGCGGATGCGAAGGACTACCTCCTCGAAAGACTAAGCTTGATCCGGCGCCGTTCTAGGAAATCGACGCATCAACCAGGCGTACGCCAAATGCGAAGCTTCCCTGAGTGCCGCCCAGGCCCAAAATGAAGAGGCGGCCACGAACACGAAGAGAAAGTAATGAATGGCTACAATGTAGCGGTACTCGGTGCTGAAGGCCGCGTGGATGCACAGGTAGTAAACCGGAACTGCAAGCAAAATCACTAGCGCGCGCCGGCGCCGAGCCAGCGCCAGCAGTATGATTCCAGCAAGAATAAGCGGGCGCATCACTCTCGTCTTGAAAACATTCTTCTGAATCCCGCGGACCACCGACCGGGGCCAGTGCATCCAGGCTGACGGCGTCGGCCCAAGTTCCCTCAACTCAGCCTGTCCCACCCGCACCCCCGACTGTGCCATCGATTGACCGTCGTTGCTGACGACAAGGCGCACCGTGTCCTGCTCACAGCTGGAAAACGGAATTGACATAGCGGGGATCCTGGACCGGTCTGAGATCTTCCTCGATTTCTTTGGGTGAGCCCTCGGTACGCTCATCGCTGCGAGAGTAATTCGGGCGTCGGGTCCTTTGACCTTGACCATCATTGATCCTTGAGTGCGCTCAACCCTGACGGTGAATAGATAGTCAGTGCGTCTTTGTACGCGAACAGGAGCGGAGGCAAACTGGTCGTTGGACGCAGAGTTGTCGCCTGTGATTTCGAGCTTCAGGCCGTCGTCTGTAAGTGCTGCCTGTGCCTCGCTGGTTCCCAGCGTGCCGCCGGCAAGTAGATCAGTGGCGGAGGAAGACCATGCCGGCGTCGTCCCCGATGGGATTTCAACCTGGTGCCCGAAAGGCGGTCCCGCCGCGACGACCGGCGCTGAAGCATTGTAAAACGCTCTGGTGTTGGGATCGAAGTCGTTGTACCTCATCATGAACGCCATGCGCTTAAACATCACTCCGAGGAACCATCTCGGATGCGCTCGGATCACTTCAAGGCCCTTGCCGAAGCGCGTGCGGTCTCGGTCGATGCCGTCCGGTGCCCAGAGGCCAGCTTCGTAATCCGGCCGGCCATTCCACTCGACATCCTTCCTCACGACGTCGGAGTCCATCAGGGGCATTCCAAGGCTGTTGTCCGAGTCGTATTCGGCGAGGCCCTCGACCAGGTTTATTCCGGTCGCGATCGTAAGCGGGATAAACCGGTGATACACCACCCAGTTGCGAAGTGTGATCGGGGCGATGAGAAGCGCCGTGGCGCCGACCAGACCAAGCCCATACCGAAGCCTCTTGCCGCGTTCAAACAGAAGAGGCACAGTCAGCGCAAGGAGAGGCGCGAGTAACAGTGAGTTCGAACGAAGCCAACACGATGCACCCAACAATGCGCCCGCCCCCATCATCAGCGCAAACCGGGGACGTTTGGACGCTATGATGATCAGGTAGACGGCCAACAGAATCGGAAGCACCGAAATAGAATCGGGTGTGAGCCAAACGGCATAATACGCGAGGTGCGGAGAGAACGCAGTAAGGAGGCCGGCGATTATTCCCACTCCAGGAGGGAATAGCTCGGCAGCGATCAGAAAAATCAGGAGTGCGGAGACTGAGTCACCGAATATCTGGACAAGTCTCAGGGAGGCATACCGTCTATCGGGCGGGTTGTCGCCATAAATGGCCAGTAATAGCATCGAGTAGCCAGGCGGATGCCATATCCTGTGTGCGTCGCCGGGGTCGACCTGCACTCCAGGAAAGAGGATTCCCCGCTCTTCGATCATGTTCGCTACCTCTTTTTGGTAGGGCTCGATGAGATAAGTAATGATCGACTCTCCGTAGAGGCTCTCGGTTCGCGAGTCTTGCCAGTAGAGTAGTCGCACGCCCAGAGCGACGATAAAGATGACCACACACCAGGTTGCTGTTTTCACGAGCTTGCGGCGCACTGGCACCTCGGAATCGGCTCCAGGAGCCAGCTTTCTCCTGAGCCGGTCCAGCGCCGCGGCGACCGAAGCCTCGCCGTCAGGTTCTCTGATAGTTTTTCCCACTGTTCCTCCGGACTTCATGACCAGAGGCATAGAGCGATGGGAGTAACTTCCGGTTTGTGGACCTCGGACTGATGCGGGCGATGGCTGAGAAGAGGGTCGCCCAAATGAGTGAAGATTTTTTGTGACTTTCTTCAGGCTTTGGACGTCTTATACAAAGACCATCGCGCGCAATACGGCCGCGATCGTTACCGAATGGCTCGCAGTTCTAGGGCTTGGCAAGGCTTGGACTGCGGGCCTTTCTCTTATCTCCTGGCGCGGGCCAGGCTCTATGCTCTCCCGAACTTAATTTCGATCCTTAGTCTCGGTCTCCGTGGCTGCGAGAATGCCATCATCCTCATACTACAACCCGTAAAGACGGCCAGATCTTGCATGAGCCTACGTGCTGTGTGAGCGATTCTAGCACATCGGCGGACGGTTACAAATGGGGATGGGTGTCCGTGATGCGTGAGCCGTGATGCGTCACGGATCTCCCATCAGCAACCGGTCTATCACCGCAGCCTCCGCGCGACGGCTTGCAACTGCCGGCGTAAGCAGACCGTCTTCAGTGATGATTTCAGTGAAATGACGGAGAGGCGTCTCTTCGAAATAGCGGTTCAGGACCAGAACGCCATCAGGGGCATTGGGCCATAACTCACCAGGCGGTCTCTCGGCTTCGGTGAATGCGCGGGGATCTGCTGGATTGATGAACTTCGATGAGTCGGCGACTGCGTAGACGGGAACCAGCTGCTCGGCGGCTGCAAGCGCGATCAGGCGTGTGCCAATCTTATTCTCGAGGGCAAGCGGCGTAACCCGATCGGCGCCGAATAGGACACAAGTAACGCTCTTCAGCGCCGGGGCCGCGGCAGCATCGGCAATCAGAGTTACCCTGAGGCCCTGGCGGGTGAGCTCCTCGGCCAGGGTACGGCCCTCTAACAAAGGACGGCTCTCAGTCGCGATGACGCTGAAGTGTTTGCCGGCGTTGTGCGCGCCGATCAATGCGCGGAGGATCGTTGAGCTCCGGGAGTGCGTGAGTACTTCTGCTCCGTCGCGGATCAGGCCGGCCGCGTTCGCCGCTGCTGCAGAGGCCGCACGGGTGCAGCGTTGGTTGAACTCACAAGCTGCTCCTGCGGCTGATTTCAGGACTGCGGATGCGCTGGTTGCCGAACTTGCGGCCCGTATCACTACATTGGCCAGGTTGATCAGCGGAGCCATGCACGGTTGCGCTCTCACCAGACCGGCACAAGCTTCTATTGTGGCGCGGCGAGCCTCCGAGATCATTACCGGATCGTTAGCTTGTGATTCGAGCAATACGAACAGTTCGACCGCGCGCTCGAGAATCTCGGCGGCGCCGGAGCGGTTGTTCAAAGCGATCTCGCGTAACAGATGTTCAACCGTCATGGTACACAATCCAGGAGATGGAAAGATCAGTTTATGCCACGAAGAGGCCAGTTGTCAGTTGTCCGTTGTCCGTTGTCCGTTGTCCGTAGCAAGTGGATCCCAGTGCCCAATACGCAACTGACCACTGACCACGGACAACTGACCACGGACGACTGACGACGGACGACTGACCACTGCGTATCGTTGCCTATCACTTCTCCCTTCGATATAATCGCGAGTCATTAATGAACGCACGCTTGGTGTCGCTGGTCCTCAAGTCTGAGATGCTCCGCCAAATGACATGCTGATCTGTTTACGAGCGCCGCGTCCGATGCCTGGGAGGAATCAATGGCTAACGTGTACGTAGATGATGCCAAAGAGATCAAAGAAGAGAATCCATTTGAATCGATGATGCAGAGGTTCGACGAAGCGGCACGTTTGCTCCGTCTGGACCCTAACATATACAAAATACTTCGATGGCCAAACCGCGAAATCACGCTCTACATACCGGTCCTGATGGACGATGGAAATTATCAGGTATTCACCGGCTATCGGGTACAACACAACTTCGCGCGGGGCCCTGCCAAGGGCGGCATCCGTTACTCTCCGGACGTGACGCTCGATGAGATACGCGCGCTTGCAGCATGGATGACCTGGAAGTGCGCCGTCGTTAACATACCGTTCGGCGGGGCAAAGGGCGGAGTGATCTGCGATCCTCGCCAGATGAGCCTGACCGAATTGGAGCGGATGACGAGGCGCTATACATCGGACCTGATGGACTTCATCGGTCCCGAGCGCGACGTTCCCGCGCCGGATATGAACACGAACGAACAGGTTATGGCTTGGATGATGGATACCTATTCCATGCACGTGCGCCACACCGTGACGGCGGTAGTGACGGGGAAGCCGGTCGAGATCGGAGGCTCGCGGGGAAGGCGGGAGGCGACTGGTCGAGGGCTGCTGTTCGTGTGCAACGAGGCGTCGAAGAAGTTCAATCTGAACATCTCGGATACGAGGGTAGCCATTCAGGGCATGGGTAACGTCGGCGGCATTGCAGCCGAATTGATGTACCACGAGGGCTATAAGATCATAGGCCTGGCTGACATAACCGGCGCTCTCTACAATCCGGCGGGATTGAATGTGCCGGATGTTCTTGCATATCTCAAGGAGAACAAGACCGTCGAGGAGTATCCTGAGGCCGATCCGATCCCCCAGGACGATTTGCTGGAGCTGGACTGTGAGATCCTGATGCCCGCGGCGACCGAGAATCAGATCACGACTCACAATGCCGACCGGATCAAGTGCCGGATTTTGGCGGAGGGGGCCAACGGACCGACTACGGCGGATGCCGACGAGATCGTTGCGGCCAACAATATCTTCGTGATTCCGGACATCCTGGCGAACGCGGGCGGCGTCACCGTCAGCTACTTTGAATGGGTGCAGGACCGGATGGGTTTCTTCTGGACCGAAGCTGTGGTCAATGAGCGGCTGAAGGAGATTATGGTCAACAGCTTCAACGATGTGGTCGGGTTTTCCCAGAAGTTTAAGGTCAACACGAGGCTGGCGGCATACATGCTTGCGATAGATCGCGTGGCGTACGACACGCGGCTTAGGGGGATCTACGCGTAAACCGTGACGGGAGTTGAGAAATTCTTAAATTTTTGTGTTGACCCGACGCAGATTTGCGAGTATATAAAGAAGTTGTATCTGGACGGTAGCCCAGCAGGAACGGGCGCTTGGACGCTCACACATAAGTTCATCCCACTCGCCGTACTACTTGAGGGGAGGCAGGCAACCATCGCCGTAGTAGTAGTTCGAGGCGAACGATAGAACGAACCGCAATCCGTGGATGAAAAACCAGGAGGCAAACGATGAAAGCGGCTAGAAAGATATGCACGCTTGTTTTGGTGCTAGTTGTCATGGGGGTAACTGCGCTGGCGCAAGAACACAGCGGCACTTTAGCTGAGCGGCAGAAGGCGCCCACAGTCCTTGGTGGTACCGGGTTATTCAACACCTTTTCTACTCGTACCCTTTGCAAGGGTGAATTCAACTTCGCGTTATTCTGGAATAACTTTGATCGCGATCCAGGGGATCTGGACATCAATCAGGTCCCTTTTAACTTCACCGTCGGTCTAACCAACAGGTGGGAGTTGTGGGTCGACTGGGTAGCGTGGCAGCAGGTGACTTCAAAGAGGCCTTTCCTGCTGAGCGGATACCAGTTTAACGCGGTCAGGCTCTTCGGCGATCCCTTCCGTATTCTGGGGCCCATCGTGGGTGGCGATAAGAGTGCCGCCGGGTTCTTCCCCGGTACGGGCGCACCCTTCGGCGGGATACTGCCGAAACTCGGCGCGTTTGGAACGCCGCTCAACTTTGCGGGCGGAGGTGTCTTCTCGCCTGGCGGGCCAAATGCACCCACCGTCTTCGGACTCGGGCCCGCTTTCCAGACGGATCTTCCGGGCTACTACAACGATCTGCCGTTCTTCGGGGAGACCGACTTCCTCGGATTCGACGGACAGGGCCGGCCGCTGTTTGGCGTTCGCCAGTCGTCCAACGGCTCGGGCGACATATACGCCGGAACCAAGTTCAGCATCGTCGATCCGAACAAGCACTGGTTCAGCCTGGCGCTGGGCGGCTACCTGAAGATTCCCATATCCCGTGATTTCCACGAGATGTCTCGAGGCCGCACCAACGGTGAGTACGAGGGAGGTCCCTTCCTGGTATTCGGGCAGGAGAG
This sequence comes from Blastocatellia bacterium, assembly GCA_036003885.1. Taxonomy (GTDB): domain Bacteria; phylum Acidobacteriota; class Blastocatellia; order UBA7656; family UBA7656; genus DASYSA01. Next base: position 10,650 of record DASYSA010000293.1, read on the forward strand.
CAAGGGCAAGCGCTTCCGCCTCTACGAAGAACTTGCATACATCAAGACCGGCGATCCGGAGCAGAACGACCGCAAGATTCTGGATATCCAGGACAAGTTCCTGGTCAACGTTGGCATGTCGGTGGCGATCAACAAGCACGCTGAGTGGATCACCGAGCTGCTTCATACCCAGTACGTGGGTGGGCGGACGCCGAGTCTGATTGAAAACGATCCCTGGGAGTTGAACCTCGGACTGCGGTTCTTCTTCAAGAACGGCGCAATCTCTTTCGGCGGCGGATACAGACGGCTGCTGAATGCCGAGGACGACGTGACGCTTCCGGTCGCAAGGGTGATCGGGACCACGGCTCCTTTCTTCCGCGTGCCGGTTTTCGATTTTCCCAAACAGTCATTCGCGCGTGAGGGCGGCAAAGACGGCTTCGTTGCCTATATCAGTGTTGGCGGCCGCAAGAGCTGTCCTCCTCCACCTGCGCCGAGCTGCGTCGTGAGTTCTTCTGCGAGCACTGTGAATCGCGGGGAACGCTTGAGCTTGACCAGCAAGCCGTCGACCCCAGGCTACGCTGAGGGCAAGGTTACCTACGAGTATCGTTGGGAGGTCAAGGATGCTCAAGGGCGCCCGGTGACGGTCAGCGGCAGCGGAGCTTCTGTAGAAATTGCGACTGGCACGCTTCCCTGCGGCACCTACACCGTGACCGGAGGCGTTACCGCCAGCGTTCCAATGGTCGATTGTCCGAGCGATTGCGTGACGACCGGGCAAACCACTTGCACGGCTTCGTTCGAGATTACTGAACCGCCGTGCCCGACAGTCACTTGTGACGTAACCGGCTCTCCGAGCACGGTCGACGCAGGTCAACGCGTTTCGTTCCGAGCAACAGGAACAGGCGGCGGCAACCTTACCTACACCTGGACGGCAACTGGCGGACAGCTTTCATCGACGACCGGGGCCGAGGTTTCGCTCGATACCTCGGGCGCGCGACCAGGGACAATCACTGTGACGGTGAGCGTGGCAACCGATCGTAGTCGCTGCGACCAGCCGTGTCCGGGTGGAAGTTGCTCGACATCGATTACCGTGACACGCATAGAGGAGGTGAAACCACCGCCTAGCCCGAACGTACCGTGCGGGCCGATCTTCTTCCCGTTCAACTCGGCGAGGATCAACAACGAGCATAAGGCGTGTCTCGACGAGATCGCGCTGCGACTGCAGCAGGATCCTCGAAGTTCAGTGGTGATCGACGGCCACCGTGACTCCTCGGAGCGCGTAGGCATATCGCTCACTCGCATTAACAACGCCAAGGCTTATCTGGTCACTGAGAAAGGCATCGACGGAGCCCGCATAACGTTGCGGAACTTCGGCGATACCTGCGCACACGAGTCGGGTGATCCGAACCTCAATCGCAGAGTTGAGTTCTACATCCTGCCCGATGGCGCTCAGATGAGCGGAATTGATTCGCTGAAGAAATGCGCGAGCGGTTCTTCACCTCAGGTCATCACGACTGAGGAGCCCGCGCAGTCGGTCGACAAACCCCGAGCAACCCGTCGCGCTCCAAGGCGAAGGGCGAAGAAGCCGGGTGAGCCGATCATCCTGATGGGAAGTACAACAAACTCTAACTGAGGGTTCTGACAACTCAGATGGGTAAGCGGGACGGTCTTCGGATCGTCCCGCTTTTGTTTATGCAGTCAGAAGCTATCGGTGTTTTGTGTGACGCTTCCCATAAAACGTCGGGGTGACGGGGTCAGGCCCTCGATTCCACGATTCGTGAATTGGGAGGTGATGGGGTCAGGCCCTCGATTCCACGATTCGTGATTGGGGAAATGATGTTGGGTGTGCGTCGCGATCTGGAGCGAGAGCCAGGGCCGTCTTGCCATCAATGAAAATTGGAATCGCAGAATCGAGGGCCTGACCCCGTCATTGGTTGTCACCTCCCGAGGGAACATAGTAAGCTTCAGCCAATTTTGCCCAAGAGGAAATTGAATGACACATTCTCTGATTTTCGCAATGGTCGGTCTTCTCCTGACGGCCCAGACCCGGCCTCCAATAACCTCGGCCGCGCAGCCCTTCACCGTGGTTGGCGCAACCGTTCGCGAGATGCAGGCGGCGATGGAACAAGGCCGCATCACCTCGCGAGAGATTGTCCTTCAGTACCTGAGACGCATTGCAACTTATGAGGACAAGCTGAATGCGGTGATCTACGTGAACCCTCGTGCGCTTGAGGAAGCGGAAGAGCGAGATCGCGAGCGCGCGCAGGGGAAGATTCGCGGGCCGCTCCACGGCATTCCTGTCGCGCTCAAAGACAACCTTCAGACGACCGACATGCCGACCACTGGAGGCGCACTGGCCTTCGAAGGATTCGTCCCGACCTATTCAGCCACCCTCACAGGAAACCTGCTTAATGCGGGCGCCATCATCATCGCGAAGACCAACATGACTGAACTCGCTAATTGGGTGGCGACCGGCATGCCCGCGAACTATAACGCACTCGCCGGCTACGGTTTCA